>JBDRQZ010000276.1:0-2067 GCA_043826025.1 bacterium
CCGAATATGAAACCGATGTTTGCCCATGTGCACGCAGGTATTGAGCGAGTGAATCGGGTAAATCACCATCGTCAACAACAATAAGCTTGAAATTTCGGAAGCTGGTTTTCTCGATGATGGATTGGACGCAGTTCTCTACCAACAGGAGATTTCCTCTGCCGGGTATCTCGCGTCGGCGCAGGCCGGTCAGGATCACCAAGGTCACCTCGGTCTCCGCCGGAATGGGGGGGATGATGTTGATCGAGTGGTTGCGGAGGTTGGCCACGGCAACGTGGCGTGGGCGCTCTCTTGAGAGCAGGGACTGCATGCCCGTTCGGACCTGTTTCAGCGTGTCGGCATCAAAGAACCCTCCGGGTCTTTGAACGTTGCGAGGGCTTCTTTGGTACAGGATCTCGCAGATGTGAACAATTTTTCTTGCCCTGCAGGATGCTTCGGTCAACATGCCGTATTCCGCTGCCGCAAGTGAGGTTGTTTCCCATCTGGGGAGCTGGAGCACTATGGATTTGCGGATGGCGCAAAACCGACCGAGCATGTTGACGCTGCGCTGGTTCACTGGCGACCAGTCCGGCTTCCTGATCGCGAGAGGGTGACTGGGGCGATCAGCGTAGTGCTGCAACTCGTCGCTGTAAACGATGTCCACAATCGGATCCTTGCGCGTGTGGTTACCGATCAGCCTGACGAGATCGTCGTCTACCGCATCGCCTTCTTGGAGCAGTCCAACGAATTCACACGTGGAACAGGCCGCAGCATCAATCAGTTGGATCGACAGGTTTTCATTGGGGGAGGCATGGCGCCTGAATCGCCAGTCACCATCCAGCCACCGATCAACTGCCGCACTGGTGTGGGGACTGACCAGGAAAACGACTTCCCAACTGGGTGCAGTTTGCCTTAAGCATGATTGAATACTGCGTTCAATGTCATCGGGGTTGCCTTGGTCGACCACGAGAACGAAACTGACGGTGGTGTTCTCTTCGCGCAGTTGCTTCAGGCTTCTGATGGGCTCGTGTTCTACATGGCGTGCCGCGAGGAGAGATGATTCGATGAAATCTTCAAGGTGTGTTGGGCGCGGCAGGCTCTGCAGTGCGGGGTCCTGAAGAGCGACCTGGATATCCTTGACGGGGTAACGAATGGTTTCGTACACCGTTGGAGCCAAGGTGACAGCTTGCGTATCACCGATATCACCAGGCGTTTCATCTGCCTCAGGGGCATGGGGGAGCAGTCGTTTGACCAAGGCTTGGAGCCGTGCTGTTGCACCATGCTGGCGTAGCAGTGTCCATTGGGTCGACGCCCACCGAAGCGGAGCAGTTATCCGCCATGACCCACTGTTAAGCAAAGCGTTGATCCTTTGTTCGGTGATAATCGCTGGGCTTTGATAATGTAAAAGCGTCGATTGAAAATCGGCGATTTGCTTACGTGTTTGCTGTGATTCAGCCTTGGCCTGTTGAACCAGGCTTTGATAGTGCAGCTGAAGTTCTATCGAGGCGCGGGAAGCGTCCTGTTGCGCGATGACCGCCATATTGGCTGCTGCTCTGGCAGATTCCTTGGCTTCATTTGCGGCGACTTCCGAACGATGGATTTCATCCACCAGCGAGCCGAACGTTCTAGTTAGCTCCTCCTGCAGACGCAGGGAATTGTCGGAAAGTACATTCAGCTGGTGCTGTGTACCTTCCTTGAACAAACGAATCGCGTTGCTGTGGCGGTCGGCCAGTTCTTGGCTCGAGATACCGTATTCTGCGGAGAATGCCTGATCGAAGTCAGCCAGGAAGGCAGCCGGGCCGTCTTTTTGAGCTATCACAGCATAGTCGGGGCTCGCACCACTCAATACATCTAGCAGCGAAGGGTCATCCTTGCGTAGGTCTTTTGGTTCCTGCAGCCGCAAAACTTTGGTTCGCCTAAACCCCTCGAACTCGGTCAAAAAGGAAAGCAGCCCTGGCGGCAAAGGGCGGACGTGCGTCGGGTCAAGGTAGAAGTTGTTGGTGGCTACGGCCAAGTTCTCTGGGTTGGGTGTCTCCAGGATCAGGAGACCTCCGTCTTTGAGCACCCTCAGCGCATGGCTCACAACCTGCC
>JBDRQZ010000277.1:0-2115 GCA_043826025.1 bacterium
ACCGGTCATATATGGTCAATCTCCGCTATGAGTGGCCCATTATACAATGCGGAGGCTGGACTCAAATTGTCTGTACTGCAGATCATGAGGCAATATAGGTCTTCAACGGGAGGGGTCAAGCCTAGTTGAAGAACTCACACCTACGGATTTCCGACAAATTTAGTTGACATTTGAGGCTCAACTGCCAATCTTGCCTTGAAATCAAAATTGGACTCAAATGGAACATGTTAGGCTGACATCGGTTGCGTATCTCTGACTCCAGTAAGAGGTGACGATATGACTGAACTTGTGAAAGAAACTGCTGCAAGAACGAGAGATCAACAAGCGAGGAGCCAGATGTACCCTGAACTGAAGGGACGACATGCGCTCGTGACTGGAGCATCGCGCGGGTTTGGCCGAGCAATAGCTCTCAGGCTTGCGCAGGAGGGCGTCAATGTGGTGGTCAACTACCGCAGGAGCATGTCCGAGGCCGAGTCTGTTGTCGATGATATCAAGACCATCGGTACTAAATCGTTCTCACACCGCGCTGATGTAGGCAAAGAAGAGAGCCTGGCCAAGATGTTCGACGAGATCAAGTTGCAATTCGGTCAGCTCGACATCCTTGTAGCCAATGCCGCCTGGGGCGTACCGGGCAACCTTATGGACACTAAATCCCGCCACTGGGATGTCACTCTTTCGGCATCCGCTCGATCACTTCTCGATATGACCAAGCTCGCTGTCCCACTCATGGATGGCTGGGGGAGAATAATCAGTATCACCAGTGATGGCGGGCAGAAAGTGCTCCCCGGTTACGGCGTTGTCGGTCCGGCGAAAGCGGCGCTTGAGTCTGTCACTCGAGGGCTGGCGTTCGAACTGGGTCGAAAAGGAATCGTAGTCAACGGAATCCTGGCCGGTCTCGCTGACACCAAGTCATTCCGCTCTATACCGGGGTCCGAGAAAGTTATAGAGCATGCGGCTTTCCACACTCCTACCGGCAGGATAGTCGAGCCGGAAGATGTCGCCAATGTGGCAGCGTTCCTTGCATCGAATCAAGCCAGTATGATTTGCGGTCACTTCGTCGTTGTCGATGGTGGCCGGAATATTGTTGGATAGATGTTCAAAGAGTTGTGCTATTCCTGCAAGTGAATCTCGTTGGCTCTTGCGAGAGCCAATCTTGTCAGGAAGGGGCCGATCCCCTCGTATACTATCACTGATGACAAAATAACCGCGGTAATAACCTGTCCAATATCGGGGTGGGTCTGCGAAATTGTGTAGGCCAGCCCGATAGCAACTCCCGCTTGCGGCAGGAGAGCCATGCCGAGGTTCTTTGTTACCTGTGGTGGCTCCTGCGTTCTCGATGCCGCAAAATATGATCCTATGAAGGTCCCGAGAGGCCTCGCCACAAGATATGCAACTCCGAGCAACCCGAGACTGGACATCATGTGTAACTCGAGACTTGCTCCCGAGAGCACGAAAAACGCTATGTAAAATGGCATTTCTGTCTGGCGGAGCTCGGGGTAGACAAGCTTGTGCATAACGGATAGATTGTTGGTAACTGCGCCGATTATCAGGCAGACCAGCAGCGGCGAAATCCCGATACTTCTCGCGAGACCGATCCCGACAATCAGTCCGCCGACGATTACCAGCAGCAGCTCAGAGAGGTCATCGATTTTCTTCTCCCACAGCGTGATGACTCCACCGATAGCTGCACCAATTGTGACCGATATTATGAGCTCTTTGAACAGATCAAAGGCGACTGTGCTGACGGGATCTCCTTGAGCAAGCGAATAGAACGAGAAGAAGAACCGGAACACAATCAGGCTTAGAACATTGTTGATCGCTACCACAGCCAGAAGCGATTCGGTGAGTGGTCCTCTTGAAGAGTACTCCCTGATGACCAGGAGAGTGACGCCGGGTGCGGTTGCCATGCTGATCGATCCGAGGAGTATCGCAAGGCCGAAATCGTTTGTTATCAGAACTGTGGCGGAGAATACCAGCACAAATGCGCCGAAACTTTCGGCCAGAGCAATGAAGATAATCCTCCTGCCCATTGCCCGGATGTGGCTCCATTCGATTTCGCCACCTATGGCGAAAAGTATCATTCCAAGCGCGAGATCATTCACCATGCGGATGTCT
>JBDRQZ010000278.1:0-12733 GCA_043826025.1 bacterium
CGCCGGCACCCGGTAGCCAGCGACGATTACCAGCGAGTCGCGCCGAAGGACTCGGTAGGGTTCCGGCACTCGCACCGGCAAAGAGATCGAATTCGTGTCGCCCTCCAACACCGCAACAACCTCGAACTCAAACTCTCCCGGCTGCAGCGGCAGGAACGCCAGCCAGCCACCGGCGGGATGCACCGGAACATCGAAACCATTGATTGTCAGTTGCGAGCCGGGAGTCACATTGCCAAAGATGAATGAAGAGTCGGCAGCACCCAGTTGTTGGCCTGATTTCGGGTAAATGACCTGCAGTTGAGGCGTCGCGGCCTGCAGTACACCACATGACAGGGCCAGCACAACCAGGATTTCTTTCAACCTATGCAAAGCGTCTCTCCTCAGCAGCGATGCCGATTCCAGCACCCTCCGGGAGCAACAGGTGTCCATTTTCGAACTGTGCGCCCCAGTATGGGTCATTCTCGGTCAGAACAATCGCATCGAGATCAAAATAATCGAACAAGCTGGCTAAATGCAGGGCCGCTGTGATACCGACGGCGCTCTCCAGCATGCAACCCAGCAATAGCCTGAGATTATGCTCCCTTGCTTCTTGCGCCAATTCCAGCGTACGCAACAGTCCACCACACTTTGCCAGCTTCAGGTTCACGCCGTCGGCCACCTCATGGAATTTGTGCAGATCAGCAAGCGCCTTGATTGATTCATCCAGAAACAATACGCACTCCACCCGCATCTTGACTTTATCAAGATCCCGGACAGTTGGATCGCTGAGCGGCTCTTCAACAAAATCGAGCGGATAACCGGCCAAAGCTCTCAGACTTTCAATCGCCTGACCGACGCTCCAGCCGCCGTTGGCATCGAGTCTGAGTCGCGCCTCTCGCAACTTGAGCACCTGATCCACAAACCGCAGGTCACCGTTAAACCCGACCTTGAGCTTGAGCGAACTGAACCCCTCGGCCCGCTCTAGCTGAGACTTGAGTTCATCCCGATTGCCGGGAGTAATCGTCATCGAACTCTCGACACTGGCAGGTTTCCTTAAACCCAGATACTGCCAAAGCGGCTGGTTCTCTCGTTTGGCTTCCTGATCGAGCAGCGCCATCTCCAATGCACAGCGGGCCACATTGTGATCGGGAGGCAACAGCTCGATCAACTTTCGGATATCAGCCTGACTACGGATCTCTCCTGATCGAGCAATGAGCGCCTCCAGAGAGGTCAGCAATTGCGAGGCAGAGAGCCCATAGTGAATCGAGGGCGCACCTTCGCCGAGACCATCAAACCAGCGGACGATCAATGATTGTTGTTTCTCGGCTGACGCCTTGGCGATGCGAAACACTTGTCGCAGGTGCAGATTTAGAAGCTCAAGACGGAGTGGTGTCGGGTTCACCGCCCAACCTCGATTCGTCTCACGGAAGTGATGGAGTCCGCGAGATCCTCACGATACCGGTGAGCTTCCGGGTCCAGCGATTCGGCGGTGACCATCCCACGCAGCCGGGTGGCGTGGATGATCTGCGACTCGCCGGCGTAGATCGCCACATGCCCCGGCCAGAAGAGCAGGTCACCCGGCTGAGCCTCTTCTAAGACGATCTCGCGGCCGCTGAGCGCCTGATCCTTGCTGTCACGGGGCAAAAGCAGACCCTTGCGCCGATAGACAGCCTGAGTCAGCCCGCTGCAATCGAACCCGAAGGTCGAGAGCCCGCCCCAGAGGTAGGGAATCCCGACAAACCGACGCGCCAATTCGGCCACGCTGCACATCTCCACGATTTCTGCCGCGCCAAGCTCGCCACTGACAAGTTTCAGAGAATCGTTGTTCGCGGGGTGGCGCAAACGATCCTGTGCATCGCAGGGAACCAGAGCGCCGAACGGCAGCAGCAGCCGGCACTCGGTGGCGCTGTCAATAACTGCCGCAAAGTCACTCACGACAACCGTCAAGTGTGGCTGCGTTGCCACCTTCTCGGCACAGTAGGCGGAACTCAGCCAACCACGATAGCCATCATCGCACTCGACGTGCAGGAAGTCGCCGAGCTCGTCCAGAATCATTACCGAGTGCCCGAAGAGCACCTGTGAAACTCGCTCGCTGCGATGCTCAGGCCTGGCGCGGAGATCGGCGACAGGGACGATGACCGCACATTCTTTCATACCCGTTTAATTACTGAATGCTGAGTGCGTCTGGCAATCAAAAAGGCAAAAAGCAAGGGCCGGTGGCTAACCACCGGCCCTCGCGAATAACAGCTATTCGAGCTTGCTAGAACGCAAACATCACCGTGAAGTAATTGTGTGCGTCAAAGTACTCGTTATCCAGCCAGGAATAGTCGAATCCGATACTGGAGGTTTTCCCCAGCGGCAACTTGAGGCCGGCGCCAAACGACAGGCCGAACATATAGTTGTCCTGTTGCGAGGTTTCGTAGCCGCCCCGCACAAAAAACATGTCGTTGTAAGCATACTCCACGCCACCTCTAAAGATGTCGTTGGAGAAGCTACTCGCCTGGAAAGCACCGCTCACTTCCATCTCATGCAGTTCGTTGGTTTCGAGCAGATCCCAGGACGCTCCCAGTTGCAGCGACGAGGGCAGCTCAAAGCTGGTGCTTTGCTTGCGTACGGTTTTGGCCGCCGAATTCGGGTCATTGTCAGTAGGAACGACGTCGATGTCAAAACCGGTGCCATCGAATCTCATCGACGGTCCGATGTTTTTGAGCACGACGCCCAGCTTGAGACCGCGCCATTGCGGATCGTACGTGAACCCAACATCGAAAGCCACGCCGCGAGCCGAGACCTGCTCCACTTTCTCGTTAATGAACGAGGCTGTCGCGCCAAACGCTACGCGATCGGTAAATTGCCGGGCGTAGGTCAGACCGACAACGGAGAAAGTAGGGCTAAAGTACTCTCCCGCATCTCCTTGTTGATCATGGAAAGTGGTCTTCAAGATGTCACCGACCGAGAGGACTTTCACTGACCCGCCCAGGGTACCGAAGCCTTCGATCTGAGTGGTCACCGCCGCATAGTCGACGTTCATATCGGCGAAATAATCGAGATGCGAAAACATCGCCTCAGATCCAAGCTGCAAGGCAGCGCCCGCCGGATTCCAGTAGAGCGCATCCACGCCACGCGCACTAGCCACAACAGTACCGCCCATCGCCGCGCCGCGAGAGCCCACGGGGATACGCAGCTCCTGCGCGCCGGCGGTACCAAGTCGCTTATCGGTTGCGGCGAGGAGCGCGACGCTAAGGATTAGCACGAGGGCTAACGATATCGTCAGAGTCTTCTTCATCGTTCTTCTCCTCACCTTAGAAGTTGTTCAACTGCTCAACTTCAGTGAATATTGCCATCTTGCCGAAGCGACTGCCCAGTCCCTCGGCCTCAATTAGCCAAACGTAAATGCCGGAGGCGACCCAGAGTCCGTTGTCGGTCTTCAAGTCCCAAACGTACTCCGGGCTTTCAAGTTCGGCTCCCGACCTTTCCATGGTTCTGACCAAATCACCGGCGATGTTGAAGATCTTGATCGTCATCGGTTTCGCCGGCATATTGATGAACTTCATGACTCGATCGAACTGGTCGGTCTCCACAAAGTCGAAGTAGGCATAGTAGGGATTCGGCACGGTCTTGACCTCATCCAAAGACAGAGGCAAGAAGGTGCCGTCGGCCTGATCTATCTTCTGCGTTGTGAAGCGATAGACATCGGCAGTGGTATTCACCTTGTTGGTGGAGATTCTGATGATCGTCCCAGCCGCAGGTCTGTCGAGGGCGCCCGAGTAGTCGTCGAAGAAGAACCTCCGGTAAGTCCAGCCGTCATATTCAGGATCGTAGTTGCCGGAGTGGTTCTCGGGATCCGTCCAATCGACATCATCGTAATCGATGTCGTCGAAATAGAGTCCGTCGCCCCAGGCGAATTGATCGGATTCAGTGCCCTTGTACAGAAGGAACGTAATACGTTTGTCGTCGCTGGCGTCATCAGGGGTGCCGACCCCAATGTCCCATACTTCAATCGGTACTTTGTACGGGTTCACCGCACCATAGTCACCGTTGGGGCCGCCGAACCAATCCCAGCAATATTCGGTCGCGCCTTCAGTGAAGCGAATCTCGTAGTCGTGGGTATTCGGGTAGGCCCAACTGTAACGAGCCAGATTGCTGCCTCCCGCACCATCTTCCAAGTACCAGTCCTTAGTGGAGTTCAGCGAGTAGTTGACATTGTCGGGGGCCGCCAAGGGTCCGTCTGCGGTAGCAACTTCCGCTATGGACTTCACGCCTATCGACGGACCCTGCACCCGCACCATGACGCCATCTACAATCGGGAAGGTGTAACCAGGAGTTTGACCAACCTTATCCTGCACCACGAAGGCGCTTGTTGAGAGATCCTGGACACTCCAGGAATCGTCATCTTTGAAAGTGACTTCGTAGGGGTGACCGGTAATGTCATCATAATTGACATATTCCAAGACGACATTTCCGTCGCTACCACCCGAGACATGATCCGCGGTGTCTGAAAAAAGCCCCAAATGGGTCATGGGACTCACCTCATACGCCGTGATCGGGCTCTCAAGCACCTCAGAGACGATTCCGAGAACGTTGCCATTCAGATCGAAGAACGGCGTGATATTGCGATAGTCGTACGAATAGGCGGTCACAGCGTAGTAGTAGGCACGATTTGACTCTAGAGCAGCACCACTTACCTGATCGCGGTCGACCGTTAGGTGGAATTCCAGGCCGGAGTCCGACCCCTTCTGCGAAATGACTCGTTGTGAACCACCCGCAGCCGGATCGACCACATCACCGTAGATCAGCGACGCACTGCAAAAACTGCTGTCGCAGCCAATGTCGACGATGTCGCCGGTAATGGAGTCTCTTGTTGTGTCACAGATGACTTCGCAGACCCAGGAAGCATCATCTTCACGGTCATAGGTGGCAAACTTGTGCCACGGCCCGACAGCAGTCTCTCCCTGATAGAGATTGAAGCCCTCGAAATGGAACTCCTGGTTCAGAGCTTCGTTAGTATCGACGGCTCCGACAGCCTCGGTTCCCCAGGTTAGGTCGATGAACTTATCGCCGCCGCGGGCATGGACTGTCGGCGAAGGTGGCGGCGACGGGATATCGAAATTCAAATCGAACACCGTTTGCGCCGCGACGTCAGTCGTGCGCAAGACCGTGATCGAATTGAGCGGGTTCGTGCCCTGCCCGACCAGAACCGCGCAGACAACCTCCTGAGTGTCACCCGGAGCCATATTGAAAGGCCCAGAACTCATCATGAATCGTCTATCCGAACCCTGCCCGTCAAGCCAACCGGTTTGGGTCGTTTCGGTCACTGGATCGCCTGACAACACGAATGTCGAAGTGTCGCCCGTAATCGGGTTGACGGCAGGCTCCATCAGACCGGTCCCGGCGTTCTTCCTGAGCCCCTTCATGAAGTCATAGGTCTGGGCTGAACTACGCGGGTCCTCGCCGTTGACATACTTCGCGAATGAAGTCATTGGCAGGTTCCGGTAGCCCCAGACGGTGTCGCCGGACACCAACGCGAAGGTATCGGCATCTGGCACGATCGGACCCTGGAAAAAGTCGAAGCCAACTGCCGGCGGCGCCGCGCCGTAAATGTCATCGGCACCCTCATTGTAGCAGTAACCCAGCGACAACGTGGTGTCGCAACCAACCAGGTCGTTGCCAGCGTCACCTAAGTCGGGGTCAGACCAGATCGAGACGTACATGTCTTCGAAATCGTTACTGCCCTTGTTGATAAACTTGAATTTCATGAAGATGCAGTCGCCAAGCGCACCACTGCGGGCGAAAGCGAAAGTGCTCTGTTGCACCTCGACGCCGAGCGGCTCGGTACCGCCCGACTCGTTCTGATGACCGCTGGCGTCGGCATCGTTGTACACCGACCAGAGCAACTGGTCGCCCAGCAACGCTGGATTTCCGTCATTGTCGACCGGCGCGCCATCACCAGCCGGCCACTCCGCATAGTCGGGGTTGGAACTGGCGTTGTCGCCGCGCTTGATCTTGTAGACGCGGTATTGGTCATCCTGCCAGTTGGGGTTGTAAGTCCCATTCTCCATGTTGCCCGGAATAAACTCCGAAGAGTACTCGGCCTGTGCAATTCTGGCCTCTTCCTCGCCGTTTACCCTGGCTCCCAGCCAGAGACCGGCAGCATAAATCACGGTTTTCTTGGTACCGCGCGGGAAATAGAGACCATCGATCTTCTTGTAGACGCTAATGTTATCGTAGGCGAAGTTGCCATTGTTGTAGACAAACATCTCCAGCGCATTGGCGTCTATGGTCAGGTCCTCTGTTAGTCCCAGAGCGGTACTCGTACGTTGAAACTTCCCTGTCAGATTGCTGACGCCCAGAGCCACGGCGGTCGCCAGCAGAAAGATCATCAAGGAAAGTATGACACTCTTTCTCCTCATTTGCTTCCTCCTGAAGCTAGCAGATTAATCCACCTCATCAGAAGCTCAACCTCAGACCGAACCTGATCTGACGCGGCATATCATAGTTATTGGGATCGTTCTGCCTGAGATCGTACATGGCCTCATAATAACCATCCCCTAACTCCGCGTCGATGCTGTTGGCAGTACTTTGCGCTTCTGAGGTCGCCAGGTAGCCGGTGTTGTCCGACAGTCCCGTCCCTTCATAAACATCAACCACGTTCTTGGTGTCGAACACGTTGAGGACCCACACATAAACATCGAAAGCGAGGTTGCCAAGATTGAACATCTTGTTGGCTTTGAGATCAAGACGGTAGGTCCAGGGACTGTAGCGAGAGTTGATCTGACCGCTGGGCCGCGGCGCCGAGGAAGCAAGAGTCACTTCATTCCAAACATCAACCGGCGTGTAGGGAGTACCGCTGCCCGCCTGGAAGACGAAGTTGATCCCGGCATTCTGCAATGGATACATATCACCGAGCTTCGGACCCTGGTCCCGGCCGGCACGGACATCGACAATCGCCGTGAGTTTGTGGCGCTGGTCGAAATCGACCGGCGACACCAGCAAGGGAGCCTCGGAATCCTGCCAGGCGATGTTGTATTGCGTCTGCGCGGCTGAACCGGTCGCATTGGCATAAGCGAGGGTATAGTTCAACTCGCCGGAGATGCCGCGCACCCGACGGAGCTTGAGCTGGAAGTCGACTCCCTTGAGAGTACCGAAGTCCTCATTCCGGAAGGTCGCGAACTTCTGCAGCGGGATACGCCGCAACACCGTTAGGTCGTTTACATCCTTGTAATAGGCGGTCAGATTGAACGCGGTGTTGTCGCCCATCTGATGGGAAAGCCCCACTTCGTAAGCAATCGTCTCTTCCGGCTTCAGGTTCGGGTTGCCGATGAAGTCGTAGTAAGGTTGGATTGCCACCATCCGGCGTAGATACTTGGTGCCGACGTAGACATTCTCAAGCTCAGGCCGCTGGAAAAA
The DNA here is from genome assembly GCA_043826025.1 of bacterium. Lineage (GTDB taxonomy): Bacteria > Zixibacteria > MSB-5A5 > CAIYYT01 > CAIYYT01 > JBDRQZ01. The sequence continues at coordinate 7,384 of JBDRQZ010000278.1, forward strand.
CTTGCCATAGTTAATATGGAACACCGTGCGATCCGTGACCGGGAATCCGATACCGAGACGCGGTGACAACTTGGTCTCAGCTTCGGCCGGGGTGAAATCACTAGCATCCAACTGATTGTTATCACCCAGCGGATTGTTCGGATCCGTCAGCCGATCAGTGTTGACATTGAGATAATCCCAACGCAGACCGGCATTGACCACCAGACCCTGCCACTCGATCTTGTCCTGCAGATAGAACGCAAACAGGTAAGGCTTCTTCACGCCATCAGGACCGTCGTTGACCTCAGATAGCCCATCCGCGGAATAACCGTAGTAGTCGACGTTCTGGAATTTGACCGAATCCGGATCACCGGGTTTGACACTGTAGATGAAGGCCGGATCGTAGCGGCGGAGCTTGTGCGTCTCGTAGGAGGCGCCAAACTTCATCTCGTTCGACTGATTCACCTGGCTGGTGATATCGAAGTTCAAGCCGTAGTAAGAGGACTTGCGATGCAAGTACCCCGGATCGAAGTAGCTCTCATCTTCCGGAGTCGTGGGATCATCCCAGGGCCGGAAGAGCTGAGTCTGATCGAAACGGGAGTAACTGCCGGAAACGTAGTACCGCGAGAGATCATCAAAGAATACGCCGTCGCCCTGGGTGCGCTCGGTCTGATAATAGGTTGCACCCAACTCGAAGAAGGTCTTCGGCGACATCGACGCAGTCCACTTGGCGTAGTATGACTGGTTTTGATCAAGATAGCGACGTGTATGCTCGGGAACGAAGTAGAAGTCCTGAAGATAGCGCCGCCAGTCGTCCTGACTACCAAGCGTACCTAACCGCAACACGTGGTTCTTGCTGAAGTCATACTTGATTTTCCCTTGCCAGGTCCAACCGGAGAGTGAATTCGAAGGCTGCCGACCATAGGACTCCTCACGCGGAGAGCGATCTCCCTGCCAGCGGCGTTCGCCGGAAACGAAGAAGCTCGCCCTCTCGGAGTTGGGCAGCAAAGGCCCGTCAAGGTTGATGTTGTAAGAGTTGTAATCGTAGCTGTTGGCGATTGTCGGACTCTCATAACCGACGCCCGGAGTGCCCGGCGGCAAACCATGCGCCAACGAGTTTTTGGTGTGGAGCGGCGTATTATCGGTTACCAGCTCGACGGCACCATGATAACTCTTGCCGCCCTCACGGGTCGTAACATTGACCGCGCCCGACGAGACCCAGCCATACTCGGCGTTGAAACCGCCGGTGCTGATTGAGATCTGGTCGATGGCATTGTTGTTGATCGTCGTCGTCGAAAGGTTGGACAACGGGTCCTGCTGCACGAAGCCATCTACAAAGTAAGCGACTTCACCCTGACGGCCACCGCGGACATTCATCGTCGGCGTGTTACTCACCTGGGCGCCGCCGCGCTGTCGCGTGCTGACGTTGTCCTCGAACGGGACCACGCCTGCCGAGAGACCGACAATATCCTGATAGTTGTTAGTAGGAAGGTTGTTGATCTCTTCCTTGTCCACCACCTTCAGCGAGGACGTCTGATCGAGGATCACCAGCGGACGTTCGGCAACAACCGTTTGCACCTGCCCGATGTCGAGGACCTTGGAGCTCATCTCGATATCGGCATAAGTGGTCAAACCGTTGGAAACCGTGAGATTCTGCAACTCAACCGGCGCATAACCGATCAAATCCGCCCGTAACGCATATTCACCGACCGGCACATTAAGGATGATGAACTTACCATCCACATCGGTTTGAGCGCCCCAATTCGTGCCGACCACGGAAACAGCAACCCCGGGTAGGGGATCGCCGTCTTCCTTGTCTGTCACCGTGCCGGAGAATTTACCGGTCGTGCCGGCTTGCACCATGCCGACCAGAAACAGCAGCAGTAACAGCAGAAGTGGCAATTTTGCTTTGAGTCTCAATTCCATACCTCCTTGTAACCAAATTGCCTGTGGTTCCTAATGCACTTTAGAAATAGTCTCGATCTAACACCTCCTTCAAGAGCTACTGGTTTACCTGACAACACTTTCTGCCTATCGATACTTTAGAAAAAGGTTCAGTTGACTTGGCGGACAGCAGCGGAAAGGAAGACAGTCGACCGAGGCCATTAGCCCCATCGCCGACAGCCGCTCGTGGCAATTCACAGATGGCTTCCCCGCAAGCCGTTAGCCAAAAGCTATTTAACGTAGAAAAGGTGACTTGGCGCGTGAACGATGTCAATATAAAACTTTTAGCACTATTCCGTCTTAGCCTCCGAAACGACAACGGTTTGTGCGGCAGAAAGTGGTCGCGCCGCCCGCAATCTTTCCCAGGGTCGGCAATGCCCTGCCGACACCGCTTCTCAGACGAAATCAATGCGATTCTGTTTAATCCGAACATTACCTAATCTTCTCCATTAAGTGCCAATTACAAGCGTCCTCCAGGACGCCCCCGACTGCCTAACAGAAGATCAGGAGATGTTAATGAACGAGAAGATTCTGTCTGATCCCATCAGAGTTTGATCTCCACTGCGAAGACTTCTTCGATTGACCGAACTAAGCCATAAAACGCCTTTGGCTTATCTATCGGCAGATCGAGCAGATCTTGCAGCGAAATCATGGTTTGCGACGGCAAACCGCAAGGTTGGATCAGTCTAAAGAAGTTGAGATCGGTCGTGAGATTAAGTGCCAAACCATGGTAGCTGACCCAGCGTCGGACCGCGACTCCGATCGAACAGATTTTTCTGTCTTCAACCCAGACGCCGGTTTTGCCCTCAACTCGCCTCCCTGCCACAGAGAAGCCGGCGAGGAATCTGATCACCAACTCTTCGAGATCGCGCAGAAAACGGTGAACATCCCGCCCCCGTTCCTTGAGATCAACTATGGGGTAAATGATTTGCTGGCCGGGGCCATGAAAGGTGACATCGCCACCCCGCTCGATTTCGTGCAGCTCGATCCCCTGCTCTTTCAGTTCCCGTTCGTTGGCCAGCAGGTTCTCGGCGTGGCTGGAGCGGCCGAAGGTGATCGTCGGCGGGTGGGTGAGGAAAAGCCAGGTGTCGGCAATCTCTCCGGCAAGACGTTTCTCCAACAGCGAAAGCTGCAAGCGGTGCGCCTTCGCGTAATCCACCTCCCCCAATTCCAGAATACGTGCAGGAGTCTTGCTCACGCTGAATCCGACGAATCCCTCAAAGCAGCATGAATTCCGGGTCTTCCAGCAAAGTGATTACGCGGCGCAGGAACTGCACGGCGTAGTGGCCATCGATCAAACGATGATCGAAGGAAAGCCCGAAGTTCATCATGTGGCGAATCACAATCTGCCCGTCGCGGACCACCGGCCGCTCCTGAATCGCATGCACACCGAGGATCGCGACCTGCGGCTGGCTGATGATCGGTGTCGAATTCAGCGCGCCGTAACCGCCGGCATTGGTAATCGAGAAGGTGCCGCCCTCAATGTCAGCCGGGACCAATTTCCCGGACCGAGCGCGATCGCCGAGGTCTCTCATCGCCTGCGCCAACTGCAACACCGAGAGTCTGTCGGCCTCTTTGACTACGGGCACGATCAGGCCATCCTCACGCGCAACCGCCATCCCGATATTGTAGTAATGTCGCAGGATGATCTTGTCCTCGGTAAGCGAGGCGTTCATGTAAGGGAATTCCTTCAGCGCCTTGCAGGCCGCAGCCACGATGAAGGGCAGATAGGTTATCCTGATACCGGTCTCCGCCTCGATTTTGTCGACATGTCGCTTCCGGAACTCCACCAAGCGGGTGAAATCGCATTCATCGAAAGTCGTAACATGGGGAGAAATCTGCTTGGAACGCACCATGTGCTCTGCGATCAAACCGCGCACTCGCGGGATCGGCAACTCCTCGATTCGTTTCTCGCCGCTGGGTGTTGGCATCGCGACCGGTGTGGGTCTGGCTGGCGGCGCAGGAGCAGGCTCCGGCTTGGCACCGCTCTCGGCAAGGTAGTCCTCGATATCTTTCACGGTTACCCGACCGCCGGCCCCGGAACCGGCCAATTCGTTGACATCGATTCCATGCTCTTTAATCAGTCGCCGCACCGCGGGCGACAATTTCTGCGGCCCCTCTTGCTGGACGACCTTCCTGGCGGCAGTGACTTTCTTTGCGGCTGCCGGACTTTCCTCCGGCTTGGCGACTGACTTCTCGCCGGTAGCCGGTTTTGCCGCAGCCTTCTCTCCGGCCTCGCCAATCACGGCGATCTCCTTGCCCACCGGAACGAGCTCACCTTCTTTGGCAAGAATCTCCAGCAAGACGCCATCGCTCTCGGCTGGCACTTCCACATTGACCTTGTCAGTGAGGATCTCCACTAGCGGCTGATCCTTCTTGATCTCTTCACCGACCGCGATAAACCACTTACCGATTGTCCCCTCGACAACCGATTCACCCATCTGCGGAACTTTGAGTCTATAAGCCATGCCGATTATCTCCTGCTGACTAAGCCGGGAACTTCTCCCCGCAGAGCTTGAAACATTTACCGAGGTCCATGTTACCTATAAGTGTGCACTTCTGCAACGAAAAAGGCTGCTACCCCGCAACTTCGAGCATCCGCTCCAGAGCGATTTTGGCGCTCTTGATGATCTCCGGCGGGACCTTCATCGGCTGCAGGGTCTCGATATTGTCCAACGTGAAAGCCACATCATTCAAGGTCGTACGAAACATATTCACGCACATCGCGCAGGTTTGCCCCGCCAGTTCGATGACCTGTTTGTCCTGATGTTCATGCGCCAGTCGATCAATCAGGTTGAGGTCGGTGCCAATCGCGATAGTAGTCCCCGGAGGCTGCTGTTCGACATACTTGACAATGAACGAGGTCGAGCCGACCGCATCAGCCTGCCCGACAACTTCTTCGGTGCATTCCGGATGCACGACGATTTTGACGCCGGAATATTGTTCACGTGTTTTCGCAATGTGATCGGTCCGGTAGACGCCATGGACGTGACAATAACCCTTCCAGAGAATCACTTTGGCGCGCCGCAGGGCTCCCGCATCGCGCTGGGCAACCGGTTCCGCGGGGTTCCAGAGATAGATCTGGTCCCGTGGAATACCCATAGCATTCGCGGTATTCCGGCCAAGATGCTCGTCGGGGAAAAAGAATATCTTCTCGCCCCGCTCGTAAGCCCATTCAAACAGGCCGCGCGCATTTGACGACGTGCAAATCGCTCCCTGATTGCGGCCACAGAAGGCCTTCAGATCGGCCGCGGAGTTCATATAGGAAATCGGGATGACTTTCTTGAGATCGACGAAATCGCCCAACTCCTCCCAGGCCGTCAGCACACCTTCAATCGGCGCCATATCGGCCATCGGGCAGCCGGCCAGCGGATTGGGCATGAAGACCTTCTGATCGGGACGCGCCAAAATCACTGCCGATTCGGCC
>JBDRQZ010000279.1:0-2309 GCA_043826025.1 bacterium
GATCAGCATCACCAGCGCCACCAACCAGATAGACGATCTGATTTCCGGGCTCAGCCTCAATCTCAAGAAGGTCTCCGCCGATGGGCCGATTACGATTACGGTCGGTCGGGATGTCGACGAGGTCGTGGATCAGGTCAATGCTTTTGTCACCGCCTTCAATACGGTCTTCGAGGCTATTGACAATCAATTCAATTATGACCCCGAAGTCGATGAGGAGGCCGGACTGTTGTCCGGGGATCGCACGCTCCTGTCAATCCAATCGACCTTACGCTCCCGGACGATTTCCAATGTCAGCGGTCTCGATGGTGACTACCGGATGCTGGCCGATCTGGGCGTCCGCTTCAACGGCGATGGCCGCCTGGAGATTGCCGACAGTGTAAAGCTGTACGAGGCGATCTCAAACAATCTCGATGATGTGATTCGGGTGTTTGCCACTTCGGGCGAATCCGATCACAGCAAGATCAGCTTCCTGGCGGCGGGTGCCGATACCAAGGCATCGACCGAGGGTTACGAGGTCAAAATCACTCAAGCGGCAACTCGCGGCAGTTATCGGGGGCAGACGATGGTCGACCCAGCCGTCACGCCGCTGGTTATCGATGAGAGCAATAAGAATTTCAAACTGAAGATCAATGGTATTCTTTCCGCCAACATGATTCTCGACAAGGGCACTTACAGCAGTTTTGCAGAACTGGCACAGGAACTACAGGAGAAAATCGATGCCGATGAACGCATCGGCAATCTCGGTGTCGACGTCAGTTTTGAAGATGTCGGCGATGACGGCTACCTCCGCATCTACTCCGGCAGCTACGGCGATTCCTCTTCAGTCGAGATGGGCACCGGCATTCAGGATACTATTTTCGCCGATGTCGGTCTCGCTAGCGGCACTGCCTACAAGGGCAACAATGTGGCAGGCACAATTAATGGAGAAGCAGCAACGGGCGTCGGGCAGTATCTGACCGGTAACAAAACCAACGAGAACACTGCCGGTCTGCGACTGCTCGTGGAGTTGACCGAAACCGATCTCTACAACTTCGATTCGGCGACAGTCACAGTCACGAAAGGCGTGGCCGCCAAGGTCGGTGACTATGTTGAGTCGGTCACCGAAGCGACCGAAGGGACGATTGCCCGGCGAGCCACCGCGTTGCAGAATCAAGTCGCCGATCTCGACGACCAGATTGCCGAGATGCAGGAGCGCATCGAACTCAAGCGCCAACGCCTGCTCCAGGAGTTTCTGGAAATGGAGAGCCTTCTCTCCGAGCTGGACTCGCAATCCAGCTATCTGGAGAGTCAGCTCCTGAGCCTGAATAACAACTGGGGTACTAATTCATCATCTGGTGGAAACTAGGGGTATTAATGCTCGATCCGGTAAAAACATACAAGCGTGCGCAAACCGAGGGGCTCAGTCAACGTGATCTGATTGTGATGTGTTACAAGGGGGCGATCTCCTTCCTCGAACAGGCGAAGCGGGCACACGCTGCCGGGGAGTTCGAAGAGTTCAGCGAACTGCTGGAAAAGGCCCATCGCGTTATCGTGCACCTCTACACAACGCTCGATGCGGAACGGGGCGGCGAAATCGCCGCGAAACTGGCTGATCTATACGCCTACATGATCAGTCAACTCTACGTCGTCAGCGCGACCAAGGAGATCAAGACCGTCGATTCCCTGATTCAGCTTCTCGGCACAGTCAAAGAGGGCTGGGAGCAAATTGACTCACATCCGACCGAATCGGATAGATTGCCGAACTCGGTCGAGAGTACCGCTGGACACAAACAACTTGCACTGCAGGGCTAAGGATGTAGAGCGCTATGGATTACAGCGAAGTCACCAAACTTGAGCAGCAACTGATTTCGAGTCTGAAGGAGGAGTACTCCTTCTTTCAGTCCTTGTTCATCCTGGTCGACAAGCAGCGCGATCAGATCAAATATGATCGTGACCAGCGCGTTGTCGATCTGCATAACGAAATGGAACGTCTCTATCGCCGTATCGCCGAATCGGAGGCGACCATCGGCGGTTTGCGCGACGGCAACCGCAAGCTGTTCGCGCTGGCGGCCTCGGCGCCGGAGGTGCGGCGGCTCGCCAATTCAATCGGCACCCTGGTGTCGAAATCGCTGAAGCTGGTTGCGGAAAATCGTCGCATCGCCGACGATAAACATCAGGCAATCCGGGAGAAGTTGGCGGAACTCCAGCGTAGCACGAATATTGCCGACTATCTGCGCAAACCGGCCAGCGAACCCTGCTATCTGGACAAACGCAACTAGCGCGCCAACTCGACTTCAGAAGCCGCAACGTCACTCCTCTTCCCGCAGCGG
>JBDRQZ010000280.1:0-2659 GCA_043826025.1 bacterium
CGCCAGAAGACGCTGTCGAAGCAATGGGTCTATTGGAGAAGTTCTTACACAACGACCCCGTCAGAACACCCCCACTCATCAAGGCAGCACTCGTACACGCTCAGTTTGAAACGATCCACCCCTTCCTTGACGGCAACGGTCGAGTGGGCAGGCTGCTGATTACGCTGATTCTTTGCGCCGAGAAGCTGCTTAGCGAGCCGATGCTCTATTTGAGCTTGTACTTCAAGACCAACCGCCAGCGCTATTACGATCTCCTGCAGGCGGTCCGGACCGATGGCGATTGGGAGAGTTGGCTGCTGTTCTTCCTGGAAGGGGTACGCGAGACAGCCTCGGCCGCAGTGGCGACGGCCAAAACCCTGACCAATCTGTTCGCCGCCGATCAGCAACTGATCGAAACGCTGGGGCGCTCGGCTGGATCTGCTTTGCGACTCCACGGCGTTCTCCAGAGACATCCGGTTATCTCGATTGCACGCGCCGCCGAAGAGCTCAAGCTGTCGATTCCAACCGTCACAGCCTGCATGGAGCGCTTGATCGTTCTTGAGATTGTACGAGAACTTACCGGCAAAGGCAAAAACCGCCGCTTTGGCTATAGTCGCTACATTCAGATTCTCGCCGAAGGCACGGAGCCGCTATGAGTCTAAGAAAGAAACTCATCGAAGTCGCGTTGCCGTTGGAGGCAATAAACGTGGCCTCTGCCCGGGAGAAGTCGATTCGGCATGGGCATCCGTCAACATTGCATCTCTGGTGGGCGCGGCGACCGCTGGCGGCTTGTCGGGCGATCATTTTTGCCTCCTTAGTTGATGATCCTTCCAGCCGGCCCGACGTGGAGGGGAACGAAGAGGAACAGGACAAAGAGCGTGAACGCCTGTTCGCGATTCTGAGAGAGCTCGTCACTTGGGAGAACACTACCAACGAAGTAGTGTTGGAGAAGGCTCGACAGGAAATCCTCAAGTCTACCGATGGCAATCCGCCACCGATACTTGACCCATTCTGCGGTGGCGGATCAATCCCGTTGGAGGCGCAGCGCCTGGGGCTCAAGGCTTATGCCAGCGACCTCAATCCCGTGGCGGTCTTGATCACCAAGGCTCTTATCGAGATTCCTCCCAAGTTTGCTAACCTGCCGCCAGTCAATTCCGAGGACTCAAAGAAGAAGCTGCCCGGTGAGGGCTGGAAGGGAGCCTCAGGACTGGCTGCAGATGTCCGCTCCTATGGCAAGTGGATGCGTGATGAGGCAGAAAAGCGAATCGGTCATCTGTATCCCAAAGTTAAGCTGCCGAAAGAACAGGGTGGCGGCGAAGCAACGGTCATCGCCTGGCTTTGGGCGCGGACTGTCAGGTGCCCTAATCCGGCCTGTGGTGCGCAGATGCCGCTTGTTAGGTCATTCTGGCTGTCTACAAAGAAGGGTAAGCAGACCCGGCTCAAGCCAATCGTCGACAAGAAGCGGAAAACGGTACGTTTCCAGATAGAGAGTGGAGAGGGCGAAGCTGTGCAAGGCACCAAGGAGCGCGGCAAAGCAACCTGCCTGTATTGCGGTGTAAGTTCAATTACCGATTTGCAGTTGAGACAACAGGCAAGCTCGCATGGTTTCGGTAACGAGCTTTTAGGTGTTGTTGCTGAGGGCGCCAGGGGTAGAGTCTACGTCGAAGCCGCTGCCGAGATGCATCCAAAGGTGGCCGAGGAGCCAGACGCTGATTGGTTAAGGCAGTCCCTGCCTATCAATCCGCGATGGTTTTCCCCACCAGGGTACGGCCTGAAAACCTTCCGCGACCTCTTTACATCACGCCAGTTGGTAGCACTTACGACATTCAGCGATCTCGTCTCCGAGGCGCGCGAAAGCGTGTTGGCTGATGCCCGGCTGACGGGAATGCCTGACGACGGCAAAGGAATCGAGGAAGGTGGCAAGGGCGCGACAGCCTACGCCGATGCTGTGGCGACCTATCTAGGGTTCGCTGTCGACAAAGCCGCTGACTATTGGTCGGGTCTATGCAGTTGGCACACATCGGGTGAGAAGATGAGAAATACGTTTGCCAGACAAGCGCTACCCATGGTGTGGGATTATGCGGAATGTTGCCCGTTTAGCAGCTCAACCGGCAACTGGACGGCCTGCGTTGCTTGGGTCCGGAAAGTTGTCGCGCGATTGGCAGCGAATGCGTCAGGAGAAGTACGGCAACTCGATGCGTGTGTAGCAGTTGATGGAATCTCAAATCCAATGGTTGCTACTGATCCACCTTACTATGACAATATCGGATATGCTGATCTCTCTGACTTTTTCTATGTCTGGCTACGTAGGTCGATCGGGCAGAGATTCCCCACGCTATTCTCAACCCTGCTCACCCCCAAGTCAGAAGAGTTGATTGCCTCACCCTATCGCCATGAGGGAAGTAAGGGCAAAGCGACAGCCTTCTTTGAAGAGGGATTGGCCAAAGCCTTTGAGCGAATGCGGAAAGAACACGCTGAAGAATATCCTCTGACGCTCTTTTATGCATTCAAACAGGCAGAGACGCAGAAGGATGGAGATACAGTTTCTACCGGCTGGGAGACAATGCTGGAGGGTCTGCTCGGCAGCGGCTTCATGGTCACCGGGACCTGGCCGATCAGGAGCGAGCTGATCAATCGACCGGTAGCGAGTGGCACGAACGCGCTCGCATCTTCGGTCGCC
>JBDRQZ010000281.1:0-4739 GCA_043826025.1 bacterium
CGGCGCCAAGCTGATAGGCGGGATCGCGCTGATCGACGGCCTTGGTCGAGTCAACCGGGCCAAAGTAAATTCCGGTGAAACGGTAGCAGTCACGCATGCCGAGCAGACGGAACAGTTTCTTCCACTCGATCACTTCAGTCGTCACATAGAACTTGTCATCAAGTACGGGCAACACTCGCATACTGTTCTGCTGATCGCGATCGGTAGCGATCAATTGCACGCGGGGCAAGTGTTCACTTTGGTAGATGAAGTTGATCTCCATCATCGGCACTGAACCCTCGAAAGTGACAAACTGGTTTGCTTCACTATAGAACCAGTAACAGCCCTGCGCCAGAACCACCGCGATTACGCCAAAGAGAATCAGTAGTCGCTTCTGCCCAGAGGCGCGGCGTTGAAAGTAGATCGAAGTTGCGCGATGGGTCTTCAGGCGAGCCAAGGTCCCGGCGAAAAAGGCCAACAGCGCGCCGAGCCCGGCGAGAAAAAGCGCGGTAGCGATGAAAAGGAAGATACTGCCCACTGGATTCCCTGTCTAAAGGCCGATTTTCGACTGTTCTGCCGTTCAACCTCTTGTGGATAACCATTAAATCATACTATTAAGTATGATCGCTACTGTGTTGTGTGTTAGCGCCTTGCGGCGATTTCCACAAAACAACCGCTGTTATCCACAGAAAGTGAATTTCAGACTTGGTTCTTCTTCTCTATCGTCTTATCGGTCTTTTCGGCGATTGGTTTTAGCCCCTCCATCTGGCAGGAGCCGTGAAAAATCGCTCCCTGCTCGATTACGATCCCTCTGGTCTTGACATCGCCGATCACTTTGCCGCGCGCCTGCAGCTCGAATTTCTCCGAAGTGACCACATTTCCGGTCACCGAGCCGGCCACTGTCACGATCTTCGCATTGATATCAGCCTCGACATCGCCGGTCGCGCCAATCTGGACCGTTTCATCGGAGATTATCTTGCCCTTAATCTTGCCATCGACACGCAACGCCCCCTTGACCTCGACTGTGCCGGTGAAGACACAATCTTTACCCACGATAGTGTTGAGGTTTTCCGCCATCCCTGTGCATCTCCTCTATTTCTCAATCTCCAAATACTTTTCCGGATCTACCGCCTCGCCGTTTTGGCGCACCTCATAGTGCAGATGCGGCGCCGAACTTACTCCGGTGTTGCCAGAAAGCGCAACCGTCTGCCCATAATGCACATTATCTCCGGCCTGCACCAGCAAAGAATCATTGTGACCATACATTGTTTGCAGATTATCTGCGTGATCGAGGATGACCGTCCAGCCAAAAGTGGTATCCCAGCCGGCCAGCGAGACGATGCCATCCGCAGTCGCCAGCACATCGGTGCCCTCCGGGATCGCAATGTCTATACCCCGATGCCGCATTTTCGGGTTGTCATGCTGGGGGCGGAAGCTACGAGAAATCCAGCCAGGAACCGGTCGGCCCGAGGGAATTGCATGCGCTTTCAGATCCGCCTGAGGCAGCAGCTCCTCCACATCCTGCACCGCCACCATCGGCGTCGTATCGGCCAGCACCGACTGCGTCAGACCGAAATCGGTCAGATCGATTCCGGCCAGTTCGGTCATCTTGTGCAGCATCACCCGATTGGTGCGCAGCTCTTTTTCCAATAGCTGCATCTTGGCGGTGTAGCCCTTGAGTTCGTTGTTTTCCGCCAACAGTGCATCGCGCTCCCGCGAATGCGCGAGCAGAGTGAAATAGGTCGAACTCTCGAAGATAAACGCCGCCAAAAGCAGCGCGCCGATTGCCAGCAGGAAGCGCCACAGCGGCCGGGAGATTCGCACCGAGGTCGGTCCCGCCTCAGTGTCGCGGATGATCATCACAGTGACCGGACTACGGTGACGTGCCATTAAACAGTGACCCCCAGCAGATCGAGGATGCGGGTCAGGTCCTGGTCGCCGTAAAACTCGATCGTAATCCGGCCCCGCTTCAAGCCACGCTGAATCGACACCGCTGTGCCCAGCCTGCGCTTGAGTTCGGTTTCAGCAGTAGCCACCTCAATCGGGCGGGGCGATTTCAACTTCAAGCTGCGGCCCCGCTTCTTGCGTTTCGGCCCATAGATGATTTCTTCAATCGTCCGCACCGACAGATCGTCTTCGATAATCCGTTGCGCCAGTTGGAGTTGATCTCTTTGGGAGCCGAGCGCCAGGATCGCGCGGGCATGGCCCTCGCGGAGTTTCCCACCCCGAATCAAGTCTCTGATCTCATCCGGCAAGTTTAACAACCGCAGGGTGTTGGCAATCGAGGAGCGGTCTTTCCCCACTCGCTGCGATAGCTCCTTCTGGGTCAGCGTGAACTCTTCCAGCAGCCTGCGATAGCCCTCAGCCAGCTCGATTGGATTAAGATCTTCACGCTGCAAATTCTCGACAATTGACAACTCCAGCATTTCCCGGTCGTCGAGATTCTCCATCACCAGCACCGGGACTTCGGCAAGTCCCAGCCGTTCCGCTGCCCGAAAGCGACGTTCACCGGCGACTATTTCAAAACTGCCATTGACCTGCCGCACTAAAATCGGCTGCAGCATACCTTTGCGTTGAATCGAATCCGCCAACTGCGCCAGCGCTTCCTCCTCGAAGTAGTTGCGCGGCTGCAGGGGGTTGGCGCGAAGCTGGCCCAGGGTCAGCGTGCGATAGCGCTCCGCTCCCGTCGGTTTCTCTTCGCGAGCGGGAATGAGCGCGGAAAGTCCTTTTCCCAACGCTGCTTTCTTCATTTCTGCAACACCTCCTCTGCGAGGGAGATATAGTTTTCCGCTCCGGTCGAACCGATATCGTAGAGGATGATCGGTTTGCCGAATGAGGGCGCCTCGCTGAGCCGTACATTGCGGTTGATAACTGTCTGAAAAACTTTATTGGGGAAATGGGCGCGCGCATCATCGACAACCTGGCGAGCCAGATTGAGACGAGAATCATACATTGTAATCAGAATCCCGCCGATTTCCAGCCTCGGATTGAGCCTCTCTTTGACCAGCCGGATCGTATCGAGCAACTGACTCATGCCTTCCAGCGCGTAATACTCCGCCTGAATCGGAATCAGCACTTCATCGGCGGCCACCAGCGCATTCAAAGTCAACAGACCGAGCGAGGGGGGGCAGTCAATGATCACGTACTCATAATCCTGCGCCCGTTCCGCCAGCTTGCGCGATAGCACCGACTCACGTTGATCCAACTCCACCAGCTCGATCTCAGCAGCCACGAGGTGGATATTGGCCGGCAGCAGGTCGAGATACTTCAATCCGGTATCTACCAGGAGCGACTTGAGTTCGGCGCCGCCGAGCAGCAGATCATAGACCGAGTTCTCGATCGTGCTCTTGTCGATTCCCATCCCGGAGGTGGCATTGGCCTGCGGATCGGAGTCCAGTAGCAGCGTGCGTTTTTCGGCAATCGCCAGACAAGCGGCCAGATTGATTGCCGTGGTGGTTTTGCCGACGCCACCTTTCTGGTTGGCAATCGCGATGACTTTACTCAAACTCCACCTTCCTATAAGCTTAACCTAAATCAGCCCTCTAAATAGCCGCGCACTCAATTCAGATCAACAAAAACTTCGCTATTGTTCAGATTTTTCGCAGTAACAGCAGGTTGGCCTCCGGGGCCGGTGGTGGTGGCGCGTAGCGCTGCACCAGGATGATTTCGAACTCATCCTGATATTGGTCCTCCTCCGCCTCGGACTCTGTCAGACCGCGCGGGAGGATTAGCAGGCCACCGGGTCGAAGATGAGAAACAGCCAGCGAGATCAACTCCCCGACCTCGGCGACGCCCTTGGCGACCAGATAGTCGGCTTCCTGCGGAGGCAGTTCCTCCAAGCGGAATGGCTCCAGTCGGCACTCGGCAAGCTGCAGTTCCCGGACTACCGAGCGTTGAAATTCCAGCTTGCGGCGATTACTCTCCACTGAGATAATCTTCAGGTCGGGTCGTGCCAGTTTTTGCGGTATCCAGGGAAGGCCGGCGCCACTGCCAAGATCGAGCAGGGTGGAGCCGGGCTCGTAATCGACCAGTCGCAGCAATGTGAGCGAGTCGGAGATCAGGCTCAGCAAGGTCCGCTCACTTTCGCGCCGTGAAATCAGGTTGATATGCTGGTTGGCGCGCAGCAGCAGCTCGCGGAAGTGCCGCAGGCTCTCCAACAGCGGCTGCTCCTCGAAAGAGAGCGCTTTCAATATCGCCTGGAGCGAATCGTTGGAGCTCATGCCGGTGTTTCACGTGAAACGGCGGAGGCGCGTTTGAGGTGAACCATCAGAACACCGAGATCGGCGTAAGTGACTCCCGCCAGCCGTGAGGCTTGTCCCAGGCTGATCGGTCTGAGCCGTTGCAGAGTCTCGAGCGCCTCTCGTTTCAAACCATTGACTGTTGAGTAGTCGAAGCTATTGGGGATAGAGCGCTTCTCTAGTTTGCGGAACTTTTCGATTTCACGTGCCTGCTTGTCGAGATAGCCCTCATATTTAATCTCAATATTAACTTGTTCAGCGATTTCGCTTGATGCGGCAGCGCACCGAGGATCGACAGCGCCCAATTGCGCGTAATCCAGTTCCGGGCGTTTCAGTAGCTGCGCCAGGCTGCTGTGATCGCCATTGCCGGACTCAGGCAGCAGCAGCTCGCGGAAGTGACGCAGGCTCTCCAACAGCGGCTGCTCCTCGAAAGAGAGCGCTATCAATATCGCCTGGAGCGAATCGTTGGAGCTCATTCCGGTGTTTCACGTGAAACGGCGGAGGCGCGTTTGAGGTGAACCA
>JBDRQZ010000282.1:0-8469 GCA_043826025.1 bacterium
GCGATTATCAGTATGGGAAGGTTTTTATCAGACCACGCGACGGCTTTGATGCTGCCTGGGGCGCTAACTCCACGCCCGTCAACGTCGACCTTGGCGGTTCCTACCGGCAGTTGATGGTGGATGGCTCGCTGGGCAGCGTGGTGACCTCGATTTCATTGGTCGGCGCGGCAGGTGCGATCATGTTGCCCTACAGCTCCGGGGATTGTGATACGCCACCAACGGTGCCCAATCCAACCTCGCCGACCAACGGCGCAACTATCACCACGGCGACACCGGAGTTGTGTTTGACCAACTCGACGCAGCCGGGCGATTGCAGCCAGCCGATTCGCTATCATTTTCAGGTAGCAGCCGATGCCGGGTTTACTCAAATAGTCGCCGAAAATAACTCCGTCAGCGAAGGCAGTGGGACGACCTGCTGGACCGTCACCATCGTGCTGAGTTCCGGCCAGAGCTACTATTGGCGGACCCGCGCCGGTAATGGTATTTCCTGGTCAAGCTGGACTGGCGCTCGCTCATTCACGGTCGAGATCCAGAACGATCCACCCAGCCCGCCAGGCGCAAATTCGCCTGCCGATGGTGATTCTGTCACGACGCAGCAGCCGACGTTGACCGTGAATAACGCTACCGACCCCGAAGGAGCCACCCCGACGTACCATTTCCAGGTGTCGACCTTGGGTTCCTTCACGCCGCTGGCCGCCGAGGCCACCTCAGTGCCGCAAGGCAGTGGGGTCACGAGTTGGCACGTCGGCACTGAGCTTGCCAACGAAACCCTGCACTACTGGCGCGCGCGCTCCTTTGACGGTTCGAATTATTCAACCTGGTCGACAACTCGCAGCTTTTTCGTCCATGATACTGACAGCAACTCGGCGCCGACCGTGCCGACCGCGAATTACCCATCCGCGGGAGAAACTGTTGGTAGTCTCTCTCCCACTTTGGTGATTAACAATCCCAGTGATCCCGACGGCGATCCGCTCACAATTCGTTTCCAGGTTTGGAGCCAGAACGAAACCACGCTGCACTTTCAATCAGCGGAGATTCCTGTCGGAGCCTCGACTACTGCCTGTGTTGTTGGCGTGACGCTTGCGGGGGAAACCGGGTACAAATGGCGCGCTTGCGCTTATGACGGTAGCGACTATTCAGCCTGGATGGAGATGACACAGTTCTATACACCTGCGGCGGCAAACCACATCCCTTCTGTGCCGGTGCTGATGTCGCCGGTCAATGGCGACACCGTGCTCGGCAGTATTCACATTCTGGCTCTGCACAATTCCAGCGATGCCGATGGCGATCCCCTGACTTATGATTTCCGCGTCTGCTCAGACGCCGCGATGACCAAAACTGTTGAATCCGCGGCGTTCGTGGGTCAGATGCAGCCTTATACGTACCATACCACGACCGCGACCTACTCCAGTAACCGGGTCTATTACTGGTATGCGCGCGCCAACGACGGCACCGTCTGGACCAATTGGTGCACGCCGCAGTCTTTCTATCATGCCGAAGCTGTACTTGATGTCGAGGATGCTGCCGCAACTCTGGTCAGTCCCCCGGATGGGGGCAGTGTCGCCGACAACCAGCCGATCCTGACCGCGACCTGGCAAAGCGCTTCCGCGGAGACTGCCTTCCTCTTCGAGGTCTCAGAATCTGAGGATTTCAGCCGCCCGCTGACCTACGGGTTGACTTACCCCAACGACGAGCTGTTGAGCTGGCAAGTCGATCTGCCGCTAGAGCAGAATCAGACCTACTACTGGCGGGTCCGTCAAGGCGACGGCGGTGTCAGTGCCATGCAGAGCTTTACGGTGGCCGCCACGATCCATGTCACGCCGAACCCCTTCTCCTACCTCGATGGAGACATGGTGTTTCGTAATCTGCCGCCTGACTCGCGCATCGATATCTTTACGGTCGCCGGCGATCCGGTGACCAGTTTTGATAGTGTGGGCGGTGATTATGCCTGGAATGCGCTCAACGATAGCGGCGACAAGCTCGCCTCGGGTGTCTATCTTTATTACGTCACCTCCAATGGCGAGCGTTTCTCCGACAAGTTTGTGGTTGTGCGCTGATTTGAACTGACTAGCTTGATCGCCAGTCATGTGGCCCAGGAAACTCACATTGCTGGTTCCGGCGGTCTTTTTGCTGGTCGGACTCTGGTCTGCCGCCGAGGCTGCATCTGGTCTCGGTATTGGCCTCAAGGGTGGTGTGGTCACCGACTTCGACGATCCCAATCTCAAACTCTCCGATTTCGAATTCGACAATCTCAAGTATTTTGGCGGTTTTCTCAAATGGGGCTCACCCAATTTCGATCTCGAACTGGGCGCTGAATACTACTGGGACAAATCTCAGCTTTCGATTGTCGGCGAGACTCACGATGCCGAAGTCAAAGACTTTTTTGTCGGCCTCACCGGCAAGTACTATTTCCCATTTCCACTGATCAAACCATTTTTCGGGGCAGGGGTGGCGGTTCACGATTTCACCTACAAGTACTCCGGGCCGCTGGGTGAATTCGACGAGGTTGAATTGGTGATCCCGGATGACGAGGCCTACTTCGGCTATCACCTTGTAGTCGGCGCCAAACTGGCCGCCGCGGTTTTGCCCTTCGACTTGTTTATCGAGGGCAAGATGGGGCGGGTCAGCACCGACCCGGAAGCCACCGAGTTTACCCTGGTCTCCTTTGGACTGGTTTTCAAACTCCCCTGATCCCACCCTTTCCACATTTTTCGATTGTCTCGCCGCTCGCTTTGACCTAGTTTGACTCAAAGCCCAGGCGCAGGGTTCTGCGTCGCGGTCCGCAGGTTTGTGCCTTCATTTTAACCGGGGAGCCGATGACAGGAAGCAGTGTTTATCGCACTTATCGGAATCTGAAACGCTATCGCGAAGTCGTGGGTGTGCTCGTCAAGTATGGCTTCGGCGAGGTGCTCGACCGAATGGGAATAGCCGCCTATCTGCGGCTGGGCCGACGGCGCCTCTTTGCCAAGCAGCAGGAACTGGCCTCGCACACCTGGGCGGAGCGGATTCGGTTAGCGCTCGAAGAGTTGGGTCCGACTTTTGTCAAGCTGGGCCAGATTCTCTCCACTCGCCCATTCATGATCCCGGTCGAACTCACGGTCGAGCTTTCGAAGCTGCAGGACGAGGTTGCTCCTTTCGCTTATGAGCAAGTTCGGGAGATTATCAGGGAAGAACTCGGCAAGGAGATCGAACAGCTCTTCACCACCTTTGATCGCGAGCCGATAGCCTCGGCCTCGTTGTCGCAGGTGCATCGCGCTGTCCTCAAGTCGGGCGAGCAGGTGGCGGTCAAGGTTCAGCGACCCCTGGTGCGCGAGGTGATGAGCAAGGATGTCGCCATTCTCCGCGATCTTGCGGCATTGCTCAATCGCTACGTTCCCGAGGCGCAGCAATTCGACCCGGTTGGCATCGTCGAGGAGGCCTGGCGCACCGCAAAACAGGAGATCGACTTCACCTTCGAGGCGCGCAACCTTGAAGTTTTCACGATAAACTTTCTCGACGATGAGCGCGTGTTTCTGCCCAAGATCTACTGGGGGCTGACTTCCAGGCGGGTGCTGACGCTGGAGTTTATCAACGGCATCAAAATATCTCAAAAAGAGAAATTGCTCGCGAATGGCATTGACCCGGAGACCGTCGTGCGCAACGGCGGTCAACTGGTCGCCAAGATGGTTTTCGAGGATGGTTACTTCCACGCCGATCCTCATCCCGGAAATCTCTTCGCTATGTCCGACAACCGCATCGCGCCGGTTGATTTCGGTATGATGGGCAAGCTTTCTGCCAGCTCCCTTGATCTGATCACCGATCTGTTGATCGCGGCCACCTCCGCCGACGCTCGACGCCTGGTGCGGGTCCTGCAGAGCTACGAACTGGTGAGCGAGGATGCCGACGCCATCGCGTTGGAGACCGATATCAACTATTTTCTGCATCGGTATCACAAAATCCCGCTGGCTCGCATCGACATGCGGACCCTGCTGGATGAGGCTTTCTCCATGATTAGCGCGCATCAGGTTAAGATGCCGCCCGAATTGCTGATGCTCGGCAAGGCGCTGGTGACCTACGAAGAAGTCGCGCGCGGGCTCTATCCGGAGTATGATTTCGTCACCGAATTGCTGCCCTCGATCAAGAAGCTTGCCGGCCGCAAGTTCAAAGCCGGCAGTATCATCCACGATCTCTCCGGCTATCTTGTCGATCTGCGTGACCTGTTGGTGAACTTCCCCTTCGAGTTGCGCCGCATCACGCGCAAACTGCGCAAGGGGGAGCTGGGCCTGACCATGCAACATAAGGGGCTGGAGAATCTTACACAGGAAATCGAGAAATCATCCAACCGGCTCTCCTTCTCCATGATTATCGCGGCGCTGATTATCGGCTCCTCGCTGATTATGACCCGTCAGTTTGGCTGGACCGTGTACGGCATTCCGGTGCTCGGCATCCTTGGCTATGTCATCGCGGCTGTGCTCGGAATCGGGCTGGTCATTTCTATCATCCGTTCGGGGAAACTCTAAGATGATCTACTCACACTCGCGGCTCGAAACCTTCGAGAGTTGTCGCCTCAAGTTCAAGTACCAATACATCGACAAACCCGACATCCTGAAACGTGAATCGGTCGAGGCTTTCCTCGGCTCGCGCGTGCATGACACCCTTGAGGCGCTCTACAAGAACAAGTTGATGGCTAAGGAGTGGACGCGGGCGGAGTTTCTCAAGCACTACGAGACAATCTGGCAGCGGCAGTTACCGGAATCGATCTACATCGTCAACAAGGAATACACTCTCGAACATTACTTTCAACAGGGCTATCAGGCGCTCGAGAAATACTGGGACCACTACTTTCCTTTCGATCAGGAGAAAACGATCGCACTGGAGCAGCGGGTGCAAATCAGCCTCGACCGTGACGGCCGTTACCGTCTGCAGGGTTTTATTGATCGGCTTTCAAAATCACCCGAAGGTGTGTGGCAGATTCGCGATTATAAGACCAAGCGTCGGCTGGCCACCCAGGAGCAGGCCGACCGCGACCGGCAACTCGCGCTCTATAACCTCGGTGTGCAGGCGATGTGGCCCGATGCCCAGCAGGCCGAGTTGATCTGGCATTACCTGCTCTTCGACGAGGAGATTAAGTCTCTCCCCGACCGTGAGCGACTTGAACGCGTGCGCATCGTCACGATCCTCCTGATTCAGGAAGTCGAGCGCGCAATCGAGGCCGATGACTATCCTTACAATGAGTCGGCGCTCTGCGACTGGTGCGACTTCTTCGACATCTGTCCCGCCAAGAAACACCTCTCCCAAATCCGGCAACTGCCGCCGCGTGAATTCAAAGAAGATGAGGGAGTTAAGCTGGTAGATCGCTATGCCCAGCTCAAACGAATGAAAAGCGAAATCGATGAGGAATTGGTCACACTTAGGGATCAACTGATCGCTTTCGCCGACCAGTTCGAGATCGACAAGGTTTACGGCAGCAGCAACCGCGCCAGCATCACCCGGCGAGACACTTTAAGCGTTCCTGAGAGTCGCGACAAGGAGCGCCGTGAGCAGTTGGAGCAGCTACTGAAAGAGTGCGGCGTCTGGGAGCGAGTCTCCCATCTCTATGGCCCACGGTTGGTTAAACTCTATGAGCAGGGGGAGCTTCCCGAGGAGCTGACCCGGCGGATCGACGCCTTTCTCGATCCTAAGGTTGAGGCAAGCGTAAGACTCGCTAAAACAAAGACTTACGACGAAAACTTCGAGAACAACTAGAAGCACACCTTTAAGTCAGCTTCTCGCCTGAGTTTAGCTCGAACCAAATCGGCTAAAGCTTTGCGATGTACAGAATTAGTACATCAATGGAGGGGCGAAAGCTCTTGACAGAAGCGGGTCTGCCACTATATTGAGATGACCTTATTGGTTTGTACTTTCGCGGTCCTACTGCTACTCGCAACTGGTCAAGGTCCGCTTCGAGCGATTAGAACAGGGTGAGTTGTAAAACATTTCTTGGCCCTCAGGCCATGGAGCACAAGTTGAGCGCGACCAATCACCCTGAAAGTGGTCGAAGCCAGGAGGAAACCACACTGTGCGCAAAGCCCTAATCACACTACCCCTGCTATTTCTGGTGCTTACCAGTTTGGCGCTTGCCGGCGACAACTACGCCTGGAGCGATTCTGTTTTCACGCAGTCCTTACGAGGAACTGAAAGCAGTCTGCAGGACCTGCTGGATGGTCTCGGATACACGATCGACGTGAGCACCGACGCCATCGACATTTCCACCTTCACGCCGCCGACCGGGAAAGTTCGTGCGGTCGTTACACTCAAGCATGTCGGCCTCGCTTCAGATAGTCCCTTTGGTTGGTATCCGTTCGGCGCTTCCGGCTCGGCCGCGGAGTTATTTGCCGACGGCACAATCGTCGGCACCGAAGTTGTGCAGATGCTCTCTGAAGGCGACCAGATCGGTTTCTATTTGGGGCCGACACTATATGAAGACACTTGGTTCACCGAGCCAGCACTCAACTGGGACAATTTCGAGCATACGCTGGTCTTTCCAACCGGCGCGCCGGGCGAATATGTGATTGCCTGGGAGGACCTGCCCGATGGCGGTGATCAGGACTTCAACGACTACGTCGTCGAATTGCGCTTCACCGACCCCAATGCGCTGGCGCTCGATTTCGTCGGGGAGACCTTCTTCCTGCTCTGCACTGAAGATTTCCTCTGCTTCGATGTCAACGCTACCGGCGGTACCGGCGATCTGACATTATATCAGATTGTTGCTGGTACGCCGACTGAGGTCGCCAGCGGTCCCGAGCCGCTCAGCTATGAGCATTGCTGGTTGCCCTGGCCGACGGACTCAATTCATACCTTCACCTTCCGTGTTGAGGATGAAGGCGGCGGTTCGGTCGAGTCCCAGTTCGCGATTGAGATCAGAATGAATCGGCGGCCGCAGATGGTTCTGGACCCTGACCACATTGATACCACGGTCTGCGATCTCTCGCCGATCTGCTTCGATGTCGTCAGCGCTACCGATGTCGACGATGATGAGATCACTTTCAATCTGCTTGAGGGCCCCGGCTCAATCGATCCGGTGACCGGCGAAGTCTGCTTCTCTCCCAGCGATCTTGATTCCGCCGATTATCTGTTTGTGATTGAGGCGTCCGATTCCTGTTGCGCCTCCTTCGGCCAGCAGATCGCCCCAACCGGCTGCAAACGCGATACCGTGACGGTCACCGTGATTGTTCAGCCGCAGACGATCCTCACCACGATCAACGACACGACGATCACGCTCTGCGAGCCGGAACCGGTTTGCTTTGCGGTGAGCGCACAGACCGGTGAAGAACCGACCACTGTGTATCAGGAGTGTGGTCCCGGCAGCATCGACAATGGCGAGTTATGTTATACGCCGGCGAGTTCCGGTCCTTATCAGTTCTGCTTCTATGCTACCGGCCCCTGCGGCACGGTCTATGACACTGTCAATGTGAATATCATTATAAACCTGCCTCCGGTCGCCGATGCCGGCGAGGATCAATCCCTCGGTTGTGTGAGTGGTGAAATCTGCTGGCCGGCGAGCTGCTTTGATCCTGACGGCGATCTGGAGAGCTGCGAGCTTGTTGCCGGTCCCGGCACTTACGACGGCGGCCAGATTTGTTTCGAGCCGACCGGTTCCGGAATTTACGAGTTCGTTCTGCGCGCCGCTGATTCCTGCGGCTTCGATCTTGATACAGTGGTAATCACGGTCGCCTCGGGCAATCCGCCGCTGGCGCATGTTACCGACTTCACCGGCGAACTGTGCGATCCGCTTGAAGTTTGTATCGATGCCTGGTGCGAAGATCCCGATGATGATCTTGTTAGCTGCGAGCTAGTCGAAGCACCGACCGGCGCCACCTATGCTGCCGGACAGATCTGCTACACGCCGACCGACGACGGCAGCTACGAGTTCATTCTGAAGGCGCTCGATGAATGCGGCAACGTCGATTACGATACCGGCTATATTAATGTAGAAATCAACACCGGCCCCCAGGTCAATCCTGGCGGCGGCAATTTCGTGCTCTGCGAACCCGACTCGGTCTGCGTGCCGGTCAATGTCTTCGACCCCGATGGCGACCACACGGTCTCCACGACAATGGGGCATATCGACGGCGACCTGGTCTGCATCTGGTCGGGTACCGAAGAGGGGACCCATCAATTCACATTTGAGGTCTCTGCCGATGATACATGCGGCCACCACGCCTCGGCACAATTCGTGATCAATCTCACGCTCAACATGGTTCCCGAGCTGCAATTGCCGACTCTCGATCCGGAGACGGTTTGCGCCGGGGAGGAGCTGTGCTTTGATGTCAACGCGCTCGATACGGTGATGGCGAAACTGGTGTTCGAATTGCTCGACGGCCCGGGCACGATCAACAGCCAGACCGGTGAGGTCTGCTTCACCCCGACCGCTGCCGGTGCCGTAAGCTGGCAGATCGCGGTCGAGGACAGTTGCGGCGCCGCCGATACGGCCACTGTCCAGTGGCAGAT
>JBDRQZ010000283.1:0-3536 GCA_043826025.1 bacterium
AACACGACTATCGGGTTGGTCGGTTTCCCCGGACCGCAGGCTGCCAACAGCGCGCCGATCAAAAGCGCAATCGTCATTAGGAAAAGTCTTTTCATCACACACTCCTGAGTGCCGGGAGATGGCCCGGCTCGATAATCATCATTTGTCTATTTCTTGTCGAGCAGGATGGCGCCGCTGCTGGAGCGGCCGTCGATACGAATCTCCAATTCCCGTTCGATCCGCACATGACGGAGATGTTCTGTCTCGCTGACCTGTTGTTGCTGTGCCAGCCATTCCCAGTCTATACAATCGCGCTGGGCGTGGGGATCGACGGAAAAATAGCCGACGTTAAACGAGGTTAAATTCTGAAAGAAATGACTTCCCTGCGAAGGCTCGATTACGAAACCTTCGAGGCTGGTCTCGATAATAATCCGGGCGCCGGAAATCTGCGACCAGGTCACCGGTACGCCCAGCCAGGAATCGGAAGAACCCCAGCGACCGGGCCCGATTAGCACATAGGGAGTGTCGGAATCCCGCAGCCGCCGATTGAGTGCACCTACCTCCTGCGCGATTGTTCGCGTCAGCGCCGGCTTGAAGGTTTCGGGTCTGACGTAGACGATGTCATGCACATCGTGGATCCGACCATTACCCAAAGCCCGGGAGCTGAAGCAGACCACGTGACGTTCACCGAAGTCGGAGAGATCGACATCTTCATGCTCCCGACCCACCACCAATGGTCTCATTTGCAGGAAGCCAAAACGCTTGGGCTGACCGGCCGGTGGCTCCAGATCGACAGCAAACTCAATCTCCACCGGGCAACTCATGACGGCGCTGCCGAAATTCAGAAGCAAATCGAGAATTTTCGCGAGCGGGAAAATTTCCGATTTGAGAATATGCGCAAACGTGACCAAGCGAGCGCCGGGACGATCGATGCCGTCATAGATCATATCGTTTTCCGGTGAATAAACCGAACCCACCGGCCAAAGCGTGCCATGTTGCTCGGCGGCGGCGAGATCAAGCTCTACTACATTCAGGTAGTGGTAATTCTCATCGGGGATGAAGGGCTTGGTCAGGTCGAGAGCGTTAAACTGCTTCTGCGCGTTGCGTAAGGTGTTCTCCAGATTCGAGAACTGGCCGACAACCTGAGGATTCACCGGTGAAAACCGCAACGCCAGGCCACCTTCGACCACGCGGGTGCCCAGCCCGAGCACCACATGCGCCGCGCCATCATCGGGTTTCTGCGGCCCGACCGGATAGTAATTGTATGATCGGGCAATCCCGCCGATGTGAGGGTAGTAGTAGTTGCCATGTCGGCTGCCGACCAACTCCTGAATCAGCACCGCCATCTTTTCTTCCTCGACCCGATTGGGTGTGGCGTCGATATAGGCCTTGGCCTGCTGAAAGAAAGCCGAGGCGTAGACATATCTGATTGCCTGACTAAGATGTTTCCGGCGCACTCGCGGGTCGGGGTCGTTGTTGGGCAACATCAAGGTCGCGTAGGTGCCCGCAAATGGTTGATAGAGTGCATCCTCCAGCAGTGAGGATGAGCGGATCGCCAGGGGCTGGTCGATGTACAATTCGATTTCAGGCGGCAGATCAAAGACCACCTGATCGCTCAGGAACGCCTCGACGATCTGCTGGTTGGCGGTATCGGCCAGGGCCAGGTCGCGCAGATTGTTGCGGTCGAGAAACTCATCAAAGTAGTCGGTCGTGATCACTGCGGTGCGCGGCACATGCAGATCAACATCCTCGAAGCGCTCGCGGATGCCGTAGCGTTCAAACAGTGAGTGCATGAAGGCCAGCCCCCGCGCCTTGCCACCCAATGAGCCGCTGCCGATGCGCATGAAGGTGCTGTGTTCGCGACACTGTTCGAGCGAGTACGCGGTCACGACTCCGGCGTGGGCTTCTCGACAAAGTGAAGAGAGCGAATTGATCAGGAACGACCGGACTTTCTCGATCGACTCGAAGCCGGTAACATTGTAGGCGCGCAGGTGATGCGCCAGTTCAAACTCGGTCCGTGCCATCAGCCAGCGGGAAAAGTGATTTCGCTCGCCATGCCACTGAATAGACTCCGCCGGCACATCGCGCAGCACTCGCTCCATCGTAAACAGGTTGTGAGCGCGCCCGACCTCCTGACCATCGGGCAGGTAGAAGACGAAATCGCCGAAACCGAAGTTGTCGATAATGAAGCGCCGCAACTGATGCAAGAGACTGTGGGAATCCTTGCGGATGAATGCGACCTGCAATTCCGCAGCATCATGCGCGTACGATTCCTGGCGACTCTGCAGGAGAATCGGCAAATCCTCATAGGCGGCGCGCACCTGGCGTGTCAGCTCGAGACCAGCGCTGAAATCAACCTTGCCACCTTTGGGGAATCGGACGTCGGAAATGATTCCGAGGAGATTGTGGCGGTATTCCTGAAATAGTGACCACGCTTTCTCGAAAGTAGTCGCCAGCAGGACCTTGGGCCGCGCCCGGGTGCGGTTGACCTTCAGGGCCAGGGTCGGCTCCTCACTGACCACCGTCTGAATTTGATTGACCAGTTCGGTGTAGATCGTCGGCAGATAAGAGCTATAGAAGCTGATCGAATCCTCAACCAGAATGATTACCGGCACCCCGCCCTGTTTGATGTCGTGCTCGGAGTTTTTGCGGTCCTCGATGTACTTCACGATCGCCAACAGGATCGTGCCGTCGCCATGCCAGACAAAGACCTCATCGAAGGCGTCGGCTCCCGGGCGCTCCATGATCAGCCTCAGTTCACGGGTCTCGTAAGCGAGCATGACAACCGGCAGGTCCGGGGCGCGCAGTTTGGCCTCGCGTGCAAACTCGGCGGGGTCCATATAGCCCAGCCGCATCTGGGTGATGACCAGGTCGTACTTGCCGATCCCTATCTCTTCCAGACCCTGCTCGCCGGTCGAGACGCGGGTGACATTGGGCGCATAAGGCAGATTCAGAGCGCGGTATTCGGCGGCGATCAGATCGGTCAGGCGGCCATCCTCTTCGAGGATATAGGCATCGTAGAGGCTTGAGACCAGCAGGATCTCTCGTACGCGAAAGGGCATCAGCCCTGCGAAAACCTCTTCGCGTTTGCGCGAGAGCTGCGGCAGCGGCATTTCGTCGAATTGTCCGTCGCCGGTATGCTCCGGCGGTCCTGGTGAGTTATCCTTCACCGATTCGCTCCAGGTTCATTGATTCCCTGCCTCACTCAACCAAGCTAATATAGCGAGTTGTCGCGCTGACGCCAACTAATGTCAGTTCCTCAAGAGGAGCGAAAATAAAGAAAAGCCCCCTCGCCGTCGAGGGGGCCTTTTCGTAGAAATCGCGTCCTTGCGCGTCGATCAGACAGGTTGTCCTATTACGTGGATCAGACCACGCCCTGATCGAGCATTGAGTCGGCAACCTTCATAAAGCCGGCGATATTCGCGCCGTTCACGTAGTTGCCCGGGGTACCATACTCTTTGGCCGTCTCGTAACAAGCGGTATGGATCGAAGTCATGATGCGATGCAGATAGTTGTCGACCTCCTCGCGGGTCCAGGACAGCCGCTGCGAGTTCTGC
>JBDRQZ010000284.1:0-11963 GCA_043826025.1 bacterium
AGATTGCCAGCGAGCGCTCCGACAGCGGCTGGGTGTTCGAGCTCTCCCTGCCGTTGATCTGGTTCGGTGAATATCTGCCCGACAAGAAGCGAGATTTCGGGCTGGGAATCGAGGTTGTCGATTACGATTCGCCGAACGCCGGCGCGGTCGTTTCCGCATTCGGTTTTTTGCAGCCGCGCGTTACGCCGGATGGCGTTTTGCAGCCGCAACTGTTTGGAGTCGGTCGGCTTAAATAGCTACCGGCCACTCCAGTTTGCACCGTATTTTAGTTGATCGACATCGGGACTTTGCGCTAATTGTGTGCAGAGGCACGAATATTAGACCGTGAGCGCGGTACTTTCTCCAGAGGTGACGAATATGCGTTCAATAAAGATCTTACCGATCATTTGCCTGCTGCTGCTTAGCTGGCAGGCCGACGCCCTTGGGAAGGTGGTCAAGGTGATGACCATCGACGGCCCAATCGGCGCGATCACGCTGAAGCACTTTGAACGAGCATTGGAGCAGGCCGAAGAGGAAAACGCCGAAGCTCTGGTCGTCGAGATGAACACGCCCGGCGGAGTGATGGAAACCACCTTGCGCATTACTACAGCAATCATGAACGCCAAGGTTCCGGTGATTGTGTTTGTTTATCCCTCCGGTGGAAGGGCGGCCTCGGCGGGAGTCTATATCACCTATGCTTCACATCTGGCGGCAATGGCCTCCTCGACCAATATCGGTTCGGCGACGCCGGTTTCGATGAGCGGCGAAGATATCGACAGCTCCCTGGCGAAGAAGATCATCAATGACGCCGTCGCCAACCTGCAGGGTGCCGCTGAAAAGCGGGGCCGCAATGCGGCCTGGGCCGAGCGGGCGGTTCGTGACGGGATCAGCATTAGCTCCTATGAGGCGGTCGACTCGAATATCGTCGAGTTTCTCGCGGAAGACCTCCGCGAGTTACTTGAGAAAGCCGATGGTTACGTGGTGCAGATGCCCTGGGGCGAAGACACGCTGCACACCAAAGATGCGATGCCCAGCCAGATAGAGGAAACTTTCTCCGAGGCGATTCTCGAAGTAATCACCAATCCCAATATCGTCTTCATCCTTTTCTCGCTGGGCAGCCTGGGGCTGGCGATGGAGCTTTACAATCCGGGCGCGATTGTTCCCGGGGTGGTGGGGGCGATCTGCATTATCCTGGCGCTGTTCGGCATGCAGGCTTTGCCGATCAACTATGCCGCCCTAGCGCTGATTCTGGTCGCGATAATCATGTTCTTGTTGGAGATAAAGGTCACCAGCTATGGTGTGCTCAGTATTGGTGGAACGATTGCCCTGGTCTTAGGAGGGCTTATGCTAGTAGATAGTCCCGAGAGTTTTCTGCGTGTTTCGTTGCCGGTGATCATTACGGTGACGATTTGTGTCGGTGGGTTCCTGCTCTTCGCGGTCGGCTTTGTCATCAGGTCGCATCGAAAACAGGTGATCACCGGCTATGAGGGTTTGGTGAACCAGATCGCGAAGGTGACGCAGCCGATCGATGGCGAGGGCATGATCTATGTCGCCGGTGCGCTTTGGAGAGCCGTCGCGGATATGCCGATTGCCAAAGGTGAACGGGTTAGAGTCGTGTCCGGCCAGGATCGGATTTTGAAAGTTGAAAAGCTAACTGCCAGCAAGGAGGCTTAAATGCAGGCCACAGTTGCTTCCATAGTAATTTTCTTTGTGCTCTTCGTCTTGCTCAACGCGATACGTATTTTGAAAGAGTATGAGCGCGGCGTGATCTTTCGTTTGGGCCGGATGGTCGGGGTCAAGGGTCCCGGCCTGATCCTGCTCATTCCCCTGATCGACCGCATGATTAGGGTGTCACTGCGAACCGTGACGATGGATGTGCCACCGCAGGATGTCATCACCCAGGACAACGTCACCGTGCGAGTCAACGCCGTGGTGTATTTCGCGGTGATGGAGCCCGCCAAGGCAATCGTCAACATCGAGGATTTCATGTATGCGACCTCGATGATCTCGCAGACCACTCTGCGCTCGGTGCTGGGCCAGGTGGAACTTGACGATCTGCTTTCCAATCGGGAGACGATCAATCACAAGCTGCAGGCGATCATCGACGACCAGACCGAACCCTGGGGCATCAAAGTCTCGGTGGTGGAGGTCAAGAATGTCGACCTGCCTGAGAACATGACCCGCGCGATCGCGCGTCAGGCCGAGGCGGAACGTGAGCGGCGCTCCAAGGTGATCCATGCCGATGGTGAATTCCAGGCGGCCGCCAAGCTGCTGGACGCGTCGAAAGTGATGGAAGGCTCCAGCATTGCGCTGCAGTTGCGCTACCTGCAAACCCTGACCGAAATCGCCACCGAGAAGAACTCGACCTTGATATTCCCGCTACCGCTGGATCTGATCCGACCATTTCTGGAGAACGTCGGCAAACGCAGCGTCGTCTCAGAATAGCCCGTAAATTCCACGCATCTGAAACCAGAAGGGCCGGACAGCACATCCGGCCTTTTCGTTTGCTCGACCACTGTCAAGATCAAGTGCGTGTCATCCCTGCAAGCGAAGGTGGCAAAACGCGCCTGACGTCGGCTGCCGGATTGAGTAGATCTTCACCTCCGGTCTCTGCCCCTGCGATCCAACCGGGGACGGTAGACCTGATTGCTAGTACTTCGAAAGCTCGTAAGTTCAATGGCGGCTCGATCGTAGCTCCTGCCAACATTCCGCTTGCGCAGGGAAGGAGCTTCTCAGTACCTTGAGATAATCGTAGCTCCGCATGAGAAGAACGCATGGTTGGAGGTTGGGCATGAAGAGTAGCAATATTGGCGCGTTGCTCGCAGTCTGCTGCCTTACAGCGTCACTTCTGGGCAGTGAGGTGCCGTCGATGGGCGGGAATCTGTCGGATCCAGTGTGGGCGACAACTGGCTTGATCAAGCCGGCCGTCGGCGAGCTTGTCGATCACGAGCTCTACTACGCCTGGGTCGAGGGCGTTTGGAGTCTCAGCAGTCGGACTACTTATGGCTGGGATGGCGAGAGTCGTCCGACCACGGTTCTGGACCAGGATTGGCAGGGGGGAGTATGGGTCAACAACTACCTCTCCACGACCACCTATGATGGAACCGGCGCCGCCCAAACTCTAACGCAGGACTGGGTTGGCGGCCAGTGGGTCAATGATGTGCTTTCCACTTTTGAGAACGATGGCGAGCAGCGACCGGTCGTAATTGTCACCCAGGATTGGGATGGCGGCGGCTGGGTTAACCAGATCCGCTCGACGATTACATATGAAACCGGCTTGCAATTAGCTGAAATGTTGATCGAGACCTGGGAGATGGAGGCTTGGGTGGAGAGCGCACTATGTGTTTATACTTATAGCGACGGCAATGTTTCTGAATTGATCTTCTATTTCAAAGATGGTGAGGAGTGGGAACCAACGATCCGCTCCACCTATACCTACAGCGGTGGCAAGGTAACGATGACGGTCAGCGAAATCTGGTTTGCGATCCCGCCCGACGCGCCGGATTGGGTCTACAGCTCGCGAACTACTTATACCTATGAAGGGGATAATCTTGTCGAAGTGCTGTTCGAGTCCTACTCATTTGTAGTGCCACCACTCGGCTGGACCGTCACGGGCCGCAGAGTACAGGAGTATGATGCGCAAGGCCGTCGCACGGTGGAAGTCTATCAGTCTTACGTTGAAGCCGCGCTTGGCTGGCTAAATGTGGAGAAGACAGAGTACTTCTACGACAGCGGGGAATATCTCTGCGGCGATGCCGACAACAGTGGTGATGTCAATATTTCGGATGCGATCTATCTGATTCAGTATATTTTCGCCAGCGGACCGCCGCCCTCGCCCCTGTTGCGCGCCGACTCCGACTGCAGTTCAGATATCAACATGTCGGATGTGATCTACCTGATCCAGTTTATCTTTGCCTCCGGTCCTTATCCTTGTGATCCAAGCGGGGATGGTACGCCGGACTGCTGAGTTTTCCGGCGGACGCAAAAAGTGACCGACCGCGGCAGCAGAATCGCATATTCCCGGCGAATTACGGAAAATGGGGTGATGTACTCCACAATGTGGATAACTTCCCTCCTAAATGTGGATAAGAAGAGCAAACAGTAGTTGACAAGAGGCATCCATATTGTATATTTATGTCAACAAACCCAAGCCAAGGATGGTCTCCATGAAAACCCTTCTTGTCCCCTTCCTGATCTGCGTGTTGCTCGTCGCGGCGCCGCTTTGCGCTCAATCTCACCTCATCATCGGCTGGAACGATCTCGGCATGCATTGCAGCAACAAGGACTTTTCTAAGCTCGTGGTGCTGCCCCCGTACAACAACATCCGCGCCCAGGTTATCCAGGTCGGCGATGCGGAGAATCTGCCGGTGGTGGTTACTACCGATTTGCAGGTGACCTATGAAATCCCCGGCAACACTTATTCGGTGGGGAAGACGAATTTCTGGGATTATGAAGATCAGCTTTTTGGCGTGAGTCTGCCAGACAACATCGGCTTGACTGGCGAGGGCCTGACCGGCACGATGACAGCCCATGAGAATTACTTCCATGTTGAAGGGGTGCCGATCACGCCTTATGTCGATGCCGACCTGGTGAATGAAGACCCTTTCCAACTCGGTTTACTCAAGGTTTACGATCAATCCATGCAATTGCTGGCCACGACTCAACCTGTGGTGCCCGTCTCGAATGAGATCAGTTGTGTCGGCTCCGGTTGCCATACCAGCGAACAGCAAATTCTCAATGAGCATGACGACGAAGGCGGCTTCGATCCCAATAACACGCCGATTCTCTGCGCCACCTGTCACGCCTCCAACGCCCTCGGCATGGCCGGTAATCCGGAATTACCATCCCTCTCCGAGGCGATTCATAAGAAGCATGGTGGGATCACTAACGACTGCTACAAGTGCCACCCCGGCCCCGAGACCCAGTGTCTGCGCGATGTGATGAAGGCTGAGCACGGGTTTGTCTGTCAAACCTGCCACGGCAGCGTCACGCAGGTGGGCGAGAGTATCAGCGATGGCCGCGAGCCCTGGTTTGAGGAACCGAGCTGCGGTGCGGTTCAGTGCCATGGCGCCAACTATGCCGAAGAACCGGGCAAACTGTTTCGCGAATCGCGCGGTCATGGCGGTCTGTTCTGCAGCGCCTGCCACGGCGAACCGCACGCGATCGTGCCCAGTGAGGTTGACCGCGATAATGTGCAGAACATCGCGCTGCAAGGTTATGCCGGCACGCTCGACAAGTGCGAAGTCTGTCACGGCGTCGTTCCCGCCGGCGCCGGGCCCCACGGTATTCAGGGACCCTCGGCCTGCAGTTGTGGTGATGCCAATTCTGATGGAGTTGCCAATATCACCGACGCGGTTTTCCTGATTGCGTTCATCTTCAGCGGCGGTCCGGCGCCATCGCCGATCTCCTGCGGCGACGCCAACTGCGACGGCGCGGCAAATATCACCGATGCGGTGTATGTAATCCAATACATCTTCAATAATGGCCCGTCTCCCTGCGACACCAACAACGACGGCACGCCGGACTGTTGACAGTTTTCAGGGCCGGATTCGACGCGGATCCGGCCCTGAGCACTTTCCCAACATTTTTCTTGCGATTGGCGTAACTCTCTAAGTTACTAAGATCAATCCGTATTCGGGTCTGTCAAATGTTCACTTGGAGGTCAAGGATGAGAATGTTGGCTAAGGGTTATCTGATGGTGTTGTTGGCGGTGCTTTGCTGCTGCGCCGCGACCGCGTCGGCGGCCGGCACACTGCCGCAAGTCGGAAGTGCTGAGCCCTTTCTTGAGAGTCTCGGGCTGGCCAAACCGGCCGTCGGCGAACTCGCCGATTATGAGCTCTACTACGCCTGGGTCGAAGGTGTTTGGAGTCTCAGCAGTCGGACTACTTATGGCTGGGATGGCCAGAGTCGTCCGACAACGGTTCTGGACCAGGATTGGCAGGGGGGAGTATGGGTCAACAACTACCTCTCCACGACCAGCTATGATGGAACCGGTGCCGTCCAAACTCTCACGCAGGACTGGATCGGCGGCCAGTGGGTCAACGACCTGCTCTCCACCTTTGAAAACGATGGCGAGCAGCGACCGATCGTAATTGTCACCCAGGATTGGGATGGCGGCGGTTGGGTGAACCAGAGCCGCTCGACGATTACCTACGAAACCGGCATGCAAATGACCGAGATGTTGATCGAGATCTGGGAAGCCGGCGCCTGGGTTGAAAGCTCAAAGATGGTCTATGAGTACGGCGGCGGCAATCTCTCGGTACTCACCACGTACACCAGGGATGGCGAAGAATGGGTGCCGGTCTACCGCTCGACTTACACTTACAGCGCCGGTAAACTGACCATGGAAGTCAGCGAATTCATGTTTGCAATTCCACCCGATACGCCGGAGTGGACCTACAGCTTGCGAACCACTTTCAACTATGAGGGCGATCTGGTTGTCGAAGAAGTTTTCGAAAGCTACTCGTTTATCGTGCCGCCGATCGGCTGGGCGACGACGGGTCACAACCTGCTTTCATATGATGGCCAGGACCGTCTGAGCGTGGAAATCTACCAGAGCTATGCCGCCACGGCGCTCGCTTGGCTGAATTCAAGCAAAATCGAGTATTACTACGAGCCGGCCGCCGTGCGCGAGCTTGACGGTTATGCGCTGCCGGATCAGTTCTCGCTGGCACAGAATTATCCGAATCCTTTCAACCCGAGCACGCAGATTCGCTTCGCGCTGACCAGTTCGGCACAGGTCAAGCTCGATGTCTTTGACCTGCTGGGCCGCAAGGTGGCCACCCTCGTCGATGAGATTTTGCCAGTCGGTACTCATCAGATCGACTTCGACGGCACCAATCTGGCGAGCGGTGTCTATTTCTATCGCCTGCAAACAGGTGACTTCGAGCAAACTCGCAAGATGCTGTTGATCAAGTAGTTTCGGGCATAGCAGGCCGACTCCCGGTCTGCCGATAAGAAGCTGTCAGGGCAGGAGTCGCGCGACTCCTGCCCTGCTGATTTTCAGACCTGGAAGTTTAGTTTGACATCGGGATTGAGGAGTCATTTATTCCAGATTTTCCAATCCTACAGGAGGCGCGAATTCTATGACCTACACCGCAAGCGAAGTTCTCGAGCTGATCGAAAGAGAGAGGGTTCGTTATATCCGCTTGTATTTTACCGACATTCTCGGCCAACTCAAAGGGATGTCGATTACCCGCAGTGAAATCGAAGAGGTGCTCGAACAGGGACAAGGGTTCGACGGCTCCTCGATTGAGGGCTTTGTTCGTATCGAGGAATCCGACTTGATGGCGCGGCCGGACCTGCAGACCTTCCGCATTTTCCCCTGGGAAGTCGGTGGGGAACGAGTTGCGATGATGTTCTGCGATATCGAGACCCCGGAGGGCCAGCCTTACGAGGGCGACCCGCGCTGGGTGCTGCGGCGCGCACTGCAGAAAGCCAAGGATAAGGGCTTCACCTTCTTCGTCGGACCGGAGCTGGAATTCTTCTATTTCAGGAAAAATGGTGAGGCCGAGGTTCTCGATGCCGCCGGCTATTTCGACTATTCGACCACCGATATCGGCACTCGCACCCGCAAGAAAGCGGTCGTGGCGCTGGAATCGATCGGCATCCCGGTGGAGTGTTCTCATCACGAGGTTGCGCCCTCGCAGCATGAGATCGACCTGAAGTACCAGAAGGCGCTGAAGATGGCCGATTTCGCGATGATCTACCGCATGGTGGTCAAGGAGCTGGCTCTGGTCGAGGGCATATACGCCTCCTTCATGCCGAAACCGCTGCCCGGCGAGAATGGCAACGGCATGCACTGTCACCAGTCTCTGTTCGAAGACGACCGCAATGCCTTTTTCTCACCCGACGATCCCTACAATCTCTCCCAGGTTGGCCGCAGCTATGTGGCTGGACTGCTGAAACATGTCGAGGCGTTCACGCTGGTGACCAATCAGTGGGTGAATTCCTACAAGCGGCTGGTGCCGGGCTATGAAGCTCCCTGCTACATCTCCTGGGGCCGTCGCAACCGCTCCTCGCTGGTGCGGGTCCCGGCCTACCGACCGGGGCGCGAGAAAGCGAGCCGCGTTGAATTACGTTCGCCCGATCCGGCCTGTAATCCCTATCTGGCCTTTGCCGCGATGCTGGCTGCCGGTCTCGAGGGTATCGAGAAGGGCTACGAACTGATGCCGCCGATCGAATACAACATCTTCAAGCTGACGCGCGAAGAGCGCCAGGCGCGCGGTATCGGATCGCTGCCGAACTCGCTGGAGAACGCGATCATCGCCTTCCGCGAGTCGGAGTTGATGCGGGAAACCCTGGGCGAGCATATCTTCGAAGGGCTGATCGCCAACAAGTGGCTGGAGTGGGACCGTTACCGGGTGCATGTCTCCCAGTATGAGGTGGACCAATATCTCCCGAAGCTCTAACTCCTCGCTCTTAGGCCGCAGGCAAGTCTCTTGATTCTGCCACTTGACTGTAGCTCCAGGATTGCTACCATGTTCCTGTCTGGCGACCAGCCCGCAGCAAGACGGTGAACGTTGCGGCAAGGTCGCGATAGTGAATGTTGGGAGATTCGGATGGGTCAGTTTCTGCGCATCGCTGCTTTTGCCTCGCATGGCGGCTCTAATCTGCAGTCCCTGATTGATGCCTGTCAGGCAGGCCGCATCGACGGCGAGATCGTCGCGGTGATATCCAATAACCGTAAGGCCTTTGCCCTGGAGCGGGCGGCAACTGCCGGCATCAAGGCGCTGCATCTTAGCGAAAAGCAGTTCGACTCCCGGGAGGAATACGTGGCCGCGATCACGCGCGAACTCAGTGCGCGCGACGTCAACCTGATCTGCCTTGCCGGCTATATGAAGTTCCTACCGAAAGAGATTATCGAGTTCGTCCACGGGCATGTGCTGAACATCCATCCGGCGCTGCTGCCCAAGTATGGCGGCGAAGGGATGTATGGGATACATGTGCATGAGGCGGTGCTGGCCGCCGGCGACAAGGAGACCGGGGTGACCGTTCACCTGGTCGACCAGCTCTACGATCATGGCCGGATTCTGGCGCAGACCAGAGTCCCGGTCGAACCGGGAGATACTCCCGAGTCTCTACAGAAGCGGGTCCTGAAAAGCGAACATCAATTCTACCCAGAGGTGGTTGCGCGAATCGCCCGCGGGGAAATAATACTGGAGTAGCCGATATGGATGTCTTGTTGAAGTCCGATATGCCCGATTTGAAGCTCTTTGCCCGTGGCAAAGTCCGCGATGTTTACGACCTCGACGACAAGTTGCTGATTGTTACCACCGACCGGATCTCAGCTTTTGATTATGTGCTGCCTGATCCGATCCCGGAGAAGGGGCGGGTGCTGACCACGATGTCGCTTTTCTGGTTCGACTATCTCAAAGATGTCGTGCCGCATCACCTGATCTCGGCGAATGTAGATGATTATCCGGAAGCCGCCCGGCAGTATCGCGGCCAGCTTGAAGGCCGGTCAATGCTGGTGCACAAAGCGGAGCGCATCGATATCGAGTGTGTGGTGCGAGGCTATATCGCCGGGTCACTCTGGAAAGAGTACAAGCAGAAACGGGAACAAGGGAATACCCATGTGCTCGGCTTTGATTTTGCCCCCGACCTGCAGGAATCGCAGAAACTGGCGGAGCCGATCTTTACCCCGGCGACCAAATCTGATGACGGCCATGATGAAAACATCAGCTTCGAGGAAATGCTGCAGGTGACTGATGTCGAAGTCGGGGCGCGGCTGCGTTCGATTTCCAAACAGCTCTACAAGCGCGCTTCAGACTACGCCGAGACTCGCGGGATAATTCTCGCGGATACGAAGTTTGAGTTCGGCTTCCACCATGGCGAGCTGATTCTGATCGACGAAGTGCTCTCGCCGGACTCCTCCCGGTTCTGGCCCTCCGACAAATACGCGGTCGGCAAGTCGCAGGCGTCGTTCGACAAACAGTTTGTGCGCGACTGGCTCTCGCAGAGCGGCTGGGACAAGAACTCCGAACCGCCGCATCTGCCGGCGGAGATTATCAAAGGTACGAGTGAACGCTACCTGCTGGCCGAGAAACTGCTCTTGCAGAAGTGAGGAGTGAGATGACTGAGAACAATGGCAATGGGTTTGAGATAAAGAGGGCGCTGATCAGCGTCTCCGACAAAGCCGGGATTATCGAACTGGCGCAGTTTCTACAAGCGCAGGGAGTAGAGATCATCTCGACCGGCGGCACCAAACAGGTTCTGAAAGATGCCGGCGTCAAGGTTGTGCCGGTATCCTCCTTCACCGGCGAACCGGAAATCATGGATGGCCGGGTCAAGACCCTGCACCCCAAGATCGCCGCGGGAATTCTCTTCCGCCGCGATTCTGAAGAACATGTCGCCGAACTGAACGCCCATGACTACAAATCTATCGATCTGGTGGTGGTCAACCTCTACCCCTTCGAACAGACAGTCGCCTCTGGCGCGGAGGATGAGCAGATTATCGAGAACATCGATATCGGTGGCCCAACTCTGATCCGCGCGGCCGCCAAGAACTTCAGCGGAGTGGCGGTGTTGGTCAAACCAAGCCAGTATGAGCCCTTCATCAAGGAGCACCGGGAGAGTAAAGGCAAGATCAGTCTGGCGACGAGAAGATCTTTGGCCGCGGCGGCCTATGCCCGGATCGAGGAATATGACCGCGCTATTGCCGAGTACTTTGGCGGCGGAAAACCGCCTGAATCGGCCGAGCTGCCTGATTCGATGCAGATCAATCTCGCCAAGGTCTCCGGCTTGCGCTATGGCGAGAATCCGCATCAGCAGGCTGCTGTCTATTCTGACAGCGCCTGCCGGACCGTCTCGCTGGTCGACGCCGAGCAATTGGCCGGCAAAGAGCTGTCTTATAATAACTACTCCGACCTCGATGCCGCCTTGATGATGCTGATGGATTTCGAGGAGCCTTTTGCCTGTGTGCTCAAGCATGCCAATCCCTGCGGTGCGGCAATTGCGCCGACCCTGGCGCAGGCCTACCGTGATGCACTGGCCTCCGATCCGATGTCGGCTTTCGGTTCGATCATCGGACTCAATCGCAAGGTTGACATGGCGGCTGCCGAAGAGCTGCATGCGACCCAGTTTGTCGAATGCATCATCGCGCCGGGATTCGATGATGACGCTCTGGCGCTGTTGCGCAAGAAGAAACAGCGACGGCTGCTGGTACTGCCGCAAATCGAGAGCCGTTCTTTGCCGGACTGGGAATTCAAGCAGATTCGCGGCGGTTTTCTCTATCAGTCGACCGACCGTCATCGGGTAACTGAAACCGAGCTGAAAGTTGTGACCAAAATCGCACCGACCGCGGCGCAGATCAAGTCAATGCTCTTTGGTTTCCAGTTGGTTAAACATGTGAAGTCAAATGCGATCCTGATAGTCCAGGATACGCGGATGGTCGGCTTTGGCTGCGGTCAGACATCGCGGGTCGATGCAGTCGAGAATGCAGTCAAGAAAGCAGGAGAACGCGCTCAGGGTGGGGTGCTGGCCTCCGATGCTTTCTTCCCGATGCCTGACGGGGTCGAGGCTGCCGCAGCCGCCGGCGTAAAAGCGATAATTCAACCGGGCGGCTCGAAGGGCGATGAGGATGCAATCTCAGCCGCTGATGCCGCTGGGATGGCGATGGTCATGACCGGCATCCGGCATTTTCGTCATTAGAGTTCGGCTTTAGCTAAGATGCCAAACCTCAACGCGTTCTGACATCTGGCGGCGGGCTAACTCGATGCCGTAATCCTGTACTCTCAAATCCGCTTGCCAAGCAGGCACAATCGGAGTACTTTTGTTGTTAGAGAACCGGCAGCGGGAAGCGACAGAAACGGAAATTTAGCTTGTCACCGGGTTTTGAGAACAATAGCCTGCTGCAACGGTTCGGGGGAAGGTGAAATGGAAGAGAGAATTCTTGAAATAGTCTTTTATTTGGTGCAGCGCGCCAAAGATCACAATGGCCGCGTCGGACCCTATGACGCGATCTCCCGCGATCTGAAGAGCCT
>JBDRQZ010000285.1:0-4753 GCA_043826025.1 bacterium
TTGATGAACATCTCATTGATATCTGGCTGTCCGGCTTCCGTCAACAACTTCTGGGGATGACCCAACGCAACGATCTTGCCCCGGTGCATGATCGAGATGCGGCGACAAAACTCAGCCTCATCCATGTAGTGGGTGGTGACAAAGAGCGTCGTGCCCTCATCGGCGAGCCGGTAGAGAATTTCCCAGAAACGTCGCCGGAAAACCGGATCGACGCCGCCGGTTGGTTCATCGAGGAAGAGAATGCTGGGTCGATGCAGCAGTGCCGCTCCCAGTGCCAGTCGCTGTCGCCAGCCGGTCGGCAGTGAACCGGTCGGTCGATCAATAAACTTCTGCAGAGACAATTGCTCGCTCAATTCGGTCACCCGCTCCTGCAAGGCGCGTGGCCGCAGTCCGTAGACCGATCCGTAGAAACGCAAATTCTCGCGACCATTCAGATCGCTGTACAGTGAGAACTTCTGCGACATATAGCCGATGCTGCGTTTGATCTTCTCGCTCTCGCGGAAGATGTCAAATCCCGAGACCATGCCCTGCCCTGAACTCGGCAGTAACAATCCGCAGAGCATGCGAATCGTGGTCGTCTTGCCCGCACCGTTCGCGCCGAGAAAGCCAAAAATCTCCCCCCGTTCCACCTTCAGATCGATATTATCGACTGCGCGAAAGTCACCGAAGTCACGGGTGAGCTGTTCTGTCTCGACTGCAAAGGGCATCGCTACTCCTGCGTCATCAACTGCACGAAAGTGTCTTCGAGATCGGGAGCAATCGGCTCCGGTGCGACCTCGATTCCGAGCCGCTTCAGTTCCGCTGCGAGTTGAGAGGTCTCGATCCCGGCCTCTGCATGAAGGTGCAGCGAGGCGCCAAACCTGCGGGCGCTGATCTTGCTGAGATCATTGATTCGTGCGACCAGCTCCGCGCTCGGCGCGACTGCCAGTCGGAACACCATACCACGGAACTCCCGGGTCAACTCCTGCGGTGTCCCCGCTGCCAGCCGCTCACCTTTGTGAATGAAAATCGCCCGGTCGGCCAGCGCAACTTCATCCATATAGGGAGTGGAGACAATGATCGCCGCACCAGAATCGCGCAACTGGCGCAGAATCTCCCAGAATTGTCGGCGTGACAGTGGATCGACGCCGGTGGTCGGTTCATCGAGCAGCAGCAGTTTCGGGTGATGCACCAATGCACAGGAGAGCGCCAGTTTCTGTTTCATCCCCCCGGATAATGCTCCGGCGCGACGCGCGCGAAATGGCCCCAGCCCGGAGAACTCATAGAGCTTCTCCCGCTCAGCGGCAAACTCCGACGCACTCTGCCCGAAGAGCCCCGAGTAGAAGCGCAGGTTTTCTTCGACCGAGAGATCGGGATAGAGTGAAAAATTCTGCGGCATGTAACCAAGCAATGGTTTTATCTGATTGAATTGGGTGACCACATCTAGGCCGGCAATCGTGGCGCTGCCGCTGTCGAAGGAGAGCAGCCCGGCCAGCGCGCGGAAGAGGGTTGTCTTGCCCGCGCCATCAGGTCCGGCGAGCGCGACAATCGCCGAGGTCTCAGCAATCAGGTCGAGGTTCTTGACCGCCTGCAACTGACCATATGCTTTGCTGAAACCATGAACCTCGACATAGCTCATGGAATCCTCACCGCGACCGGCATCCCGATCTTCAGCGCCTGCTCCGGGTTGGCGATCTCGATCTTGACCGCATAGACCAGGTCGGCGCGGGCCTCTTTGGTCTGGACATTCTTCGGGGTAAACTCAGCTTCTGAGGCAATCCAACTGACTCGTCCCACCAAGGGCTCAGTGCGGCCATCCTCTGGATCGACCTCAGCCGTCGCGCCCAGCGCAATAGCGGTCAGATGTTGTGGCGGCAGGTAGATTTTGACCCAGACCGTGTCGAGTCTGGCAATCTCCACCAGCGGCCGACCGGGCGCCACCAGTTCGCCGACCTCGATATACTTCTCGGTCACCACACCACTCACCGGCGAGAGCGGCGTGCAGTAGGCGAGCTGCTGCTGTAACAAAGCCACCTGAGCTTCGAGCCGCGCAATATCCGCCTCGGCTGCCGCGAGTGCTGCATTGGCCTTGCGATAGCTCAACTTCGCCTGCGCCAGGGCATTCTCAGCTTGATCGTATTGCTGTTGATTGACCGAGCCGCTGACAATCAGTTTGGCGGCCCGATCGAATTCTTTCTGCGCCAGATCACGCTGCTCGGCGGCGCGCTGAATATCGATTCTCGTCACTTCGATCTGGGCCTGCGCTGCCGAGAGTCCCGCCTCCGCCTGCTTGAGTTGCAGCGCGACAGTGGTGGTGTCGATCCGCGCCAGTGTGTCGCCAATCTCCAGGTGGTCGCCTTCATCGCAGAGCACCTGCTCGATTTGCCCGGCGACTTCAGCCGACACCAAAGTCTGGGTCGCCTCGATCAACCCGGAGCCACCAAGCTGGTTGTCATTCTTCCCACAGGAAAGAGCCAGAAGCGAGATCAGGGTTATCAGTAGTGCTGACCTTTTCATTGTATGCCTCCATAAATCGACTCGTTGCCGAGCGCGTAATCGTAGTCAGTCAGATTGAGAAAATACCCCACCAGAGCGGCGCGCCAAAGCTGCTCGGCGGTCGCCAATTCGGTCTCGATTTCCAGCAGGCGATTGACACTTAGACCGCCCGCTTGTTGCCGGCCCAGCGCCAATCGGTACTTGTCTGTTGCCAGCCTCAGTTCGGTGGCGCGGCTTTCATATGTTTGCAACGCGCTCTTAACATTGTTGGCGGCAGTAGTCGCCTGAAGTAGCAGCATCTCCAGCAACTGCCGGCGGGAGAGCTGCAAGGCATTAACCTGCGCTTCCGCTGCCTGACGTTGGTTGCCGACCTGGTTGCCAAGATTGAGATTCCAACTGAGTGCCGCGCCGACTGCGAAATAGTCATTCCAACTTTTCTCGAACATATCGCGATTCGGTTTGCCAGCAGAGTAGCCGACAAAGGCCGCCAGATCGGGCGAGTACTGCGCCTTGGCCAGACTGACTGCCGCGTTCGCGCCCTGAATCTGATCGTCCACTTTAGTCAGCTCAGGTCTGTTTATCTGATGCTCAGTCGGCGAAAGTGAGGCCAGACCCGCGTCCGGCTGTGGTAGCGTATCAAGAGCTGCGGTCGCAATTGCGAAATCAGTGCCGATCAATTGCTGCAACCGCGCGGCGGCGTTCCTGCGTTCGGTGTCGCGGGAGACCACCGCTTCTTCTGCCTGTTGCTTTGCCGCTGCGACTTCGATCAAATCAAATGAGTCCGCCAACCCGGCACCATACAGGTTCTCGACATTCTCAGCGATTAACCCAATTCGGCGCTGTGAACTTTGCGCGGCGGCTGCCAGATGCTCGGTCAGCAGCAGACTAAGATAGGCGCGGCGAGTTTGGTAGGCAGTTTCCAGACGTTTACCTTCCAATTCGGTTGTCGCCGCCTGCAAGCCCCGTCGACGCATCTCGATTCCCGAGCTAAGCTTACCACCGGTGAACAGCGGCAGTCGCAGCCGGAGATCGGCCTGGTAGTTATCAATCGAACCCAGCTCGATCCGCTGGAAAGGAAACTGCACCTCGATCACATCATCTACTCTGAAGGCGCTCGCCTCAAGTGAGAGCGTGGGGAAACGGCCGGCGCGCGCCGCTTGATATTCCTGATAGGCGCGTGTCGAGTCAGCCTGGGCAGCTTGTGCCGACCAGGAGTGATTGAGCGCCAGCGAGATCGCCTGCTCCAAGCTCAGTCGCTCCTCCGCCTGCAGTGATACGGGCAAGAGTAACAGCAGACTAGCGAGCCACCAAACCATGCAGGAGCAGATCGACCACCTGTTGCGGCCGTTCACTGCGGAATTTCTCTTCATCTTTAACATCCCATAAGGAGTGGACGAGCGGCCAGAGGATCAGATAGAAAAGGTTCATCCCGACAAAAGAGACAATTGTCTGCACCGGGTCGACATCGCGGTAGCGGCCCTGCGCGATCCCTTCCTCGAGCAGCGCCTTCAACTTCCGCGGTATCCCTGCCGGCTGAAAGATCTGCTCGACTGCCGCCCGGACCCGATAGCCGCCCGAGGCCAGCTCCCGCAGCGCCATCGGCACAAACTCGGGACTCTGGGCGAACATTGCGGCATAAGCGTTGGCGAGAGTCAAAAGCGCCTGCTCCAGCGAGTTGACCTCCGACAGCATCGAGCCGACTGCATTGGCGACCTGCCCGATATGCTTGTTGATCACCGCGCGGTAGAGTTTCTCTTTCGACTGAAAATGGTAGTAGAGCATCGCCTTGTTGACCCCGGCGCGTTTGGCGATCCGGTCGACTCGTGCTCCGGCGAGACCATTTTCGGCGAACTCGCTGGTCGCAGCTTCCAGGAGCCTCTCCTCTGTCGACTTTTCTTGTTTGTTCTCTGTCGTCATTATACTAACCAGTTGGTTAAACTAATTAGATAGTTAATTAGTTTTTCGTCAAAGTCAAGAAGTTTCTTGTACTTCTCATTCATCTTAGAAGTATGTCCGGAAAGAAAAGTAGAGCAGATCGGCGTAACTGCCGAATTCTGAGCCAAGTAGCGGAGTTGCAATCGCAAACGGGCTTTCCGCAGAGGGGCCCTTGCCAACCGACTTGTAGAGTCCGCCAGACAGATAGCAGTTCTCAGAG
The DNA here is from genome assembly GCA_043826025.1 of bacterium. Classification (GTDB taxonomy): domain Bacteria; phylum Zixibacteria; class MSB-5A5; order CAIYYT01; family CAIYYT01; genus JBDRQZ01. The sequence continues at coordinate 4,631 of JBDRQZ010000285.1, forward strand.
AGGCTGTATTCCAATGAGAAAGTCAGAAATGCCGAGGGATCGCCGAAATCTAGGCTCGCTATCACCTGCAGATTGAGACTCAACAATGGGGTAATCGGATGAGTAAGGCCGGGAACCAGATAG
>JBDRQZ010000286.1:0-9634 GCA_043826025.1 bacterium
TCCACCCTCGTAGCCGTTGCCGTCGGCATAGTTGTTGTTAATGATACACGCCAATAGTTGTAGACCGCCGACCGCATACACTCCGCCGCCATTGCCATGACCGCTACCCCCAAAGCCCCATGAGTCCGCAATATTGTTCTCGATCGTGCATCCTGACAGGGTCAGATCCCCGCAGACATAGATACCTCCACCCAGGCAGTAGCTACTACCAAGTTCCGCCGTGGTATAAGCGTAGTTTCGTGCAACCAGGCAGTCCGACATCGCCAGCGGGCCTTCTACATAGACACCGCCACCCTTTGCCTCCGCCGCTCCGTTGGCCGTGGAGCTCGACATCGAGTTGTCAACGATCGCACAGCTTCTAATCGTGGTCCCCGGACTGTTGATGACTGTCAAACCGCGATTCGTCGATCCTGTGATAGTACAATAGGCCAGTTCAGAGCCGGGAACGATTTGATCCATGAGTATGCCGCCCCAGTTGCGGTCGAGCCTCTCGCTCTTGAAGGTGATAGAGTCAAGCTCGCTGCCGACCGCCTTCAGGGTTCCGCTCACCTCGAAAGTATAGTCCTCCCTGAATTGAACCGTGACGCCAGGTAGTATAGCCAGATCAGCAACCTGAATGTCGCCGACTACGCAGTAGGGTGAACCGTTGACATCCCAGGTCTCGCCGGAGATTGTCCCCTGCTTGGCGGTGCAACTGTCGGTGACGTCCAAAATCACGATGTCATCAAGATAGATGGTGTCCACCGGGCTAAAGTAGTAGCAATGGACAATCCAGGCAAAACCACCAATAACCATTGATAGGTCTTGCCCGGAGAGCTCGATTTCATATTGCTGCCAATCATCAGTGAGAAAGGCGTATCCGAAAGTCCCTAAGACTAGCGGTCCGTAGGAATCCTCATACTCAAACCCCGTGATTCCACCCGACTTGAACTCGATCTCTTCACCGCCATGCTGCCCCCGGGCATAGAATCTCAACCTGACAGTCGCATCTGCGTCGACGGAGTCGGAGAGATCGTAACCGGGATAATAACCCCAGTTGTTGACTGGATACTGCCAGTAGATACCGGCCCACTGCCCGAACGGTGGGTCATACGTGAGGCGAATGCAGGTCTCGCCTGAATGGGGATTGTCCTGGCAGTAAATGTCGATTACATCTGTCGGGTCAGCCGGAAGGGAGTCGCCCTGGCCGAAATCCTCTAATGCTCCCATCCAGCCGCTCGGATAGAATGCATTGCGGGGATCGCAGGCGTCGGTGTAGACATACAGGGGCAATCCAGCTTTCTTCGGAGCCACCACTCTTGCCGGTCGCTCCAAACCGCCCTGAGCAGCATCAGGGACGAGATCAATCAGAAGTGGCTTTATCGATCCAGTCGATTCGTAAAGCCCCCAGTGCGCTCCGGTCTGACCTTCGTTCTGCCCGCTCTTCCATTTCTCATCGAATATCTCAAAGTAAAAGTACTCGATTCCGTGGCTGTTCGCCATTGCGACGAAATCAGACAGGTACTGAGCCTGGTTTTCAGCAGTGGGAATCGCCTCACCCCGTGTCTCGCCCGCTGAGGGCCACCCTGTCTCCCCGATGACGATTCTCTTGTCAGGGTACGCTTCCCGGACTTCATTCCACTTCTCGAACGCATAGTCTGCGGCGTCATCGATGGAGACACCATCCCAATAACCGTATATGTGCACGAAAATCAGATCAACGGCCTCTGCCAGCTGGGGGTGGCCCAGCCAATGCGACCAGGTTTCCGCACTGCCCACCGGCAGGTCGGTGACTTCCTTCACCCGGTTGACATAGGCGATCAATTCCGCCTCGCTCAAGTCATCTCGCAGCAAAACTTCGTTGCCGACAATCAGAGCCTTGACATGCTCAAGTTCGAGTTCTGCAATCTCGATCAGGCCGGACACTTGCTTCTCATTCTCGCAGGGGTAGGTCGAGAGCCAGGCGCAGGGATAGCAGTCGACGCCCTGCTGCTCACAGAGCACCGGTATCTGCTCCAGATTGTCCGCCGCACTATAAGTCCGGATCGCGTTGGTTAGCGAGCTAATGAAGAGCAGATCCTCGGCAATCTCATCGGGGGTGGGCTGGATGCCGCAGTCTGGGTTCTCGTTGTCACGATGAGGGCCATAGCACATACCCGAGAATTTCTCTACATTCAGACCGGCGTTCCCACGATTCTCCGCTTCGGGCAGGGGCGGCTCGTTGATGTTCTGCCGAGCCGGCAGCGAGAGGGTTGGCACCAGCAGCAGCGCCACCACCAGCAGCGGTAGTTTTGAAAGGTCTCGTAACATGATGCTCACCGCCTGCCTTTATCTAGAATTAGTTTCCCCAATCGATCGACCAGACAACATGAGGGTCAGGCCGACATTGAATGCGGGATGCCAACTCCTCTCCACCGCGAGCGTCAACTCATCTGTGAATGTCCCACTGTATTCAGTCAGGGTCAATGTGAAGCGCGCATCAAATCGGAGACGGGCGCTAAGCTGGGCCACGACTTCAAGGCCGCCGTACCAGTCCGTAAACTCCAGTTCTCCCACATCGCTAGATTGCTGTATCTGATAGGCGCCGAATCTGTCCCAGCCCTGCTCCGCCTCAACCAAGACTTTCTCCGGCAGCAGGAAGTTGGAGCCGCCCAGGACTCTGAGGGTTGTACGCCGCTTGCCGCCCCGCGAGAGCACCGGCCAACCAAAGGAAATCGGCACGCTGAAGCTGCCTTCGGCGAAAAAGCCTCTCTCTTTGACCTTCAGGCAGTAGTAAATGAACGCCGAGCCGGTATAGGGCTCTCCTTCCTTGGCAGGAATGTAAGCCTGCCTGAGCAGGTTGCCGTCGACCACTCTTCCGGAACCTGCAATCGCCGTGGACCTGAGACCAATCCCCACGATGCCCCAGAGATCGAGATGGAGTTCAACGGCCTGGCGATCACCTAGTTCGATTTGTGCGGAATTCGCACCGATCAGGTAGTTGTCGGGATCGTTCGGATCGAGAATCTCATCGCCGCGCTGCTCCAGATCCTCGGGGTGCGGTGGGATGTATCGTACCTCAGGCGAGATGTTGCCCAGTGTTACGCGATCGCCTCCCCCTCGATAGCTAAACCCGAGTCCAACCCCGACTTTGTCCCAAAAACCTGAGCTGCCTGAGTCAGGAGGTTCGCCGCAGAGAGAATCAGCCATAACTTGAATGACCTGGAAGACAAAATCGTCGTTCAGGAAATCCCTGAATTCGATCCGCTCGGTGACGATTGCAAGCGGGCGTGAACTGAGATCAAGTATTTCGGCACGGAGTTCGATCTTATCGTTGCCCTTGTCAATCGATGTAAACAGGAAAGCGTCAGGTCGATAAGGCACCAAACCCTGCATGTCTGAGATGAATTCGTTTCTGTCGCCGGCGTCGAGTTGATCCTTCAGTCTGAGCAACTCAGAAAACTGAGTCCTCAGCTCAAACCGATCACATTTACTCAGTCTGTCGTAAAGGGCGCGCGGCAAGCGAGTGACAAACGCATCTGCCTGAGCGCCCACCGGATCGCCGGGACTCCAACTGCATCTGATGTGCGTCCCAGGGTCGATGATCAGTATCAGAGGCCGGGTCTCGGTCGCACAGCACTCTGCGAATATGAAAAGCGCCAGTAGGCTCAGCACCGGCTTGAGACAAAGCTTCAGCATCAGCGCGTCCTCTCTCACCTGAAGTGTAAGACCCGAATGATCGTGTCCGAATCCACCATTACCTCGGCGGTACGCTCATGGAGCACCCCGGACCCGCTCGAGTAGAAGTAGCGTATCCTGTGAAATCCCTGCGGAACCTGAGTCGTGTAGCTAGTGATCAGCTTACCATCAATCTCGATCTGCAGCCCGGAGAATTCCCGCGAGGGCTCAAAGGCTAGCGCGCACAGCCGCACTCTAGGTTCGAGACGGATGGTCGTATCGGATTCAACCGTGACCTGATCGGTGCTTTCATGTATGGAGTCGCCAATCCCGTAAGAGTAATGAACTTCATGGCTCCCCTTCGCGAGTTGAGTCGAGAGACTATCGATGGGCTCGCCATCAATCTCGATTTGCAATTCAGGGAGCGCTCCCACCGGTAGGAAAACGACTTCAACCTTCGATTTCTCCTCAATCATGCTGTGGATGGTCAAAACGACAACAACCAAAGACGCCAGGGCAGCCACGATGCCGCCGACGTAAGCTGCCAGCATTAAAGCCCGGTCGCTTATCCAGCGTTTGAAAGCAGCGACGAAAAGTACTACCCCGATTGTGAGTAGTGCTGCAGCGATGAGGAACCCCGTAAGATAGTCCATAAACTCCTCCTCCGCAATAGACACCGGCCCGACAGCCTTGCAGAGCGGTCGGGATCGGGCGAGGATAGCTGAGATGGCGAGAGGCAGTTGGGGCGTAGTGCCCGGCATCGAGACCAGGAACAATCAAAGGTGCGCTGTCATCTTTTCGACTCGATGATTCCATTGTCTCCTCCCCGAGAACACCTGAGTCATCTGTATGCGCAAGTATATCTCTTCTCGGCGTCTCTGTCAAGCCACGTGTGGGGCAGGCACGAGTCAACCGTCGATGGCCCGGCTACTGCCCTCCCTCGAAGAACCGAGCTGCCCGAAAGTCTCTCTTTCCGTCCTGGCAGTAGAGCGTCGACAGCACTGGAGATCGTCGACAAACTCCAGGATTCTCCGGTTGCGAGTCTCGATTTCCCTGACCTCAGCTCACTGGACAGACAGTTCGCCGCTGCTAAAACAATGACAATTGATCGGTTGCGATCGAAGCCTCCATCGTCAGTCCGTAATCCTCTTTCTTGGCCTCGATTACCAGGCCCATCTCCATGATGCGCACGACGGTCCGCAGCAGGTAGGGGCTCAGCGACCTCTCCAGCATCCAGGCATAGGGCGGTGTCACGGACGCATTGCCGTTGATCCGGCTGCGATGCTTCTGGACGGCTCGTCGTCCGGGGTCGATGCTGACCGCAAGTTTTTCTGCCTGGAGCAGATCCATAAAGCGCAGGAGGATCAACTGCTCTTCGAATGAGCCGCGGAACAGCGCCACCACATAGCTGCGGTCATCGATTGCTCTGACCATGACACGTGACAGCGACACATCGACGAAATTGGCGTCGAATACGATCTTCTTGATCAACTCTTGATGCTCGGAGAGCGAAAGTTCGTCGAGAATCCGCGATGCCAGCCGAGCCATCACGGCATGCTCCATCCGCAGCAATAAGCCGCGGCGGGAAAGTGTCAATCCGCCGAAGAAGATGAACAGATCGACCGCCAAGCCCATGGCGATCGGCATTCGTCCGAGGCGGTCGAGCACGCTGGCGGTCTGCACCGGCGGCGCACCAGCCTGGATTTCATTGATGCGTTTGTCGCGGCGAGCTGCCCGCGACTTAAGCGGTTCAATCGAAATCAGCCCCTCCGCCACACTGATTGCCTCATCAAACACCGCCCGGACAGCGTCCGCTGAATTCGCGCCTTCGTAAAAGTCGATGGAGCCGGGAGCGGGCAGCTCCGGCAGAGAATCGATCTTAACGATCAGCTTGTCGGCCAGCGTTTCGAGATCGATATCGGGACAGCTGAACACCACTCCCAACTGCTCCAGACTGTCGCCACCGTTGGCGGTGCGATCTGCCAGATAGGTCTTGAGCTGGCGCAGAGTCGTGTTGTTGCGAGTCTGCCCGGCAATCGTGACCAGCTTACGCAGACCGGCTTCAGTCGCCTGCGTGGCGCGGGGATTGAAGCTCCGGATCAGGGCATCCTGAGCTTGCACCAGTGAGTCTACCAGACGGGCGTAGTCGGCAATCTCCGCGCGGCTCTGCTTGAGAAACTCCGCGTCCTTCATCCTCTGAGTCCAGCGTGGCCCCTCACCTTTAGGGCTGCCTTCGCCACAAGTATTCCCGAACTTGCTTTCGATCTCAGCTTGATCTCGGCAGTGTTCTTCAGCCTCATTCACCAGATATTGCATGTGCATGTACTCGGTAGCGTAGATCCGCAATTTACCATCCACGTCACTGAGAGTTGCGTCAGCGCTTTCGCGCGCCAGCCGCGCGCCCTCGAGTTTGTCGACCCAGTAGCCCATGGCAAACGTCACTGAGAAAAACGCGGCGGCCGCATAGATGCCGAGCCAGAGAGGCTTGCGGCGCCAGGGGTCCTGGCGGAAACGCAGCACCGCCATCAGGACGAGTGCCTGAATAAAGATGGTCAATGCCGTGGCCATGAATCGGGTGGCATCGGTGTTCGCTCCCGATGATGTGATGAAATCTACGAGACCACCACGAGTGGCCACATAGGAAAGCACCGACCCGAGCAGAATCACTCCGGTGCCGGCAAGATCGAGCCATTGGCCCCGCAGTCGTGCCAGAATGTGCGCGATGTTCATTGAGGTACCTCCTTGGGGGGAACAGTGAGTTGGGTATGGCTAGAAGTATATTGGCGAGAGATTTCTTCGAGGAGCGCCCTGACCAGAGGGGCCAGACAAGCGGCATCGAGCTGGGCGGCGCCGAGCTTGACTGATGGATCGGGGCTGCGAATTACGACCAGGTAGCTCCAACAGGACTCGCCCCCGGCGGCGCCCGACTGCAGGACCAGGGATCCGGCCACCAGCAAAGATACGACATCCCCACCAGCGTCAACCACCGTGCCGCTTTTTGAAAGATGCTGCACGACAGCGGGATGACGTTCGGCGGACCAATCACAGAGTCGCTGCAGAGTGCCTCCCGGCCTGAGCGGCGCCGAGAGCACTTCGCGCACGAAAAGGCGGCTCTCTGGATCGTCGAGCGCGTCCGACAGCAACGAGGTGAAATCATTGCCGACAAAGAAGGAGGTGTCGCCGGACAGCTTTGTCTCCTCGACCGACTCGATCAGACGAGTTCCGCTCCAACCGCCGGTGGTGCCGGCAAAGAGCACGGAGTTGAGGGAGCCCATCAGATCGAGGAGACCAATAGCATTAGCAGTTGCGAATCCATAGACCAGCGACACCGTCGCTGGTGAATCATGCGGTAGGGTGAGGTTAAGGCCCCGGCTCAACTGCACCAGGTGTGAATCGAGACTCTGATTCGAGCGCCAGAGCAGGGGCAAGTTGAGCGAGTGGGCAAACACTTCATCCGCGCGGTACCAGGCCCCCGGCTCCGAGCAATCCAGAACGCCGGGATCGCCTCCCGGATTGTGGAGTTCACCGCATGACATGTTGCAGTAGCGCGCCGCAACGGAGTCACCGGCGGCGCCGAGCGCGATTGCAATAACTACTTTGCCAAGTGAACCGACCTGCAAAAGGTTGGTCATCTGCGGATCGAGTGCCGGTATGTGCGTGTTGCTGTAGTGGAAACCAATCCCCTGTGTTGCCTCAGCGGCCACCACGAGGACATTGGCGACCTTCGATTGCCCTCCGGTCTCATGCCAGGGCAACCACAGGTTTGCGGATTGCCGGGTCCACAACCAGCCCAGCTCCCATTCGATCCGCTGCTCCAATTCTGCATTGCGGAAACCATCGAGTGTCAGGCGGGCGCTGCGAATCTGAGGCCGATCAGTCCAGTACCCGGCGCGTTTGAGTAGCCGGCGAACTTCGATCAGGGAACCTCGGCAGAAGTAGCTGGAACGGCGCACCGGATGAGCCAGGGTCCGCAGTCGCTCCGCACTCGAACCGGCGAGAGTGCTCCTCAGCTCCGCCGGCAACTCAAACTCCAGAGTTTGTAGATCTTCAAGCTCTCTTAAGGCAGTTCTCTGTCTCAACGAATCGGCGATCGCCATCTGAACGCCACTCGCCGCTCGCTGCCGCAAGTATTCGTAACGTGATTGTTCGACGCGCCAGCCTCGGTCGGTTGGTTCCAGGATGAAGGGTCGACTGAAGGCGGCCGCCAGCAGAGCCGCTTCGGCGACAGAGCACTCTGCGGCAGGATGACCAAAGACGATTTGGCTGGTCAATTCGATGCCGTACAGAGAACCGCCGAAGCGGGAACCGGGTGCACCGACTGCGAGGGGCACATGAAGCGCCGACCACTCAAATATGCCGTCGCGCCCGAGATTCGTGTAGAGAACGGCAGCATGCCGGATCTCCATGCTCTTCCGGACCAGCTTACCCCACAGTGTTTCCTGAGATCCGATTGAGCTGTGGCGTATAGACCGGACGAGCTGCATCGCAATTCCGGAGCCGCCGCTGCGGGTACCACGCGGCAGATCGATAAACACCGCTCTGACGAAAGCGCCGATGTCGACGCCGTGAATGCAGCGCCAGGTTCCCACATGGCGATCTTCGAGCGCGGTTAAACACTCCCGGAAACCATAGGGGATGGAATCAGGCCATAAAGTCAAATGATCGGGGCTCGGATAGTACCCGTAGGTAACATCGGGTTCGAGAACGTTGGCCAGCGGTCCCAGGAAGCGACCCTCGGAATCGAACATCGACCCGCAAACCGAGCGCTCATGCTGATACTGATACCAATCGAAAACCCAGTAGGTGGCCACATATGGATAGACCACGGCGATAAGCAAGGCAACCAACAGGACCGTCAAAATGACCAACAGCTTTGCCTGGAGTGAACGTCGCCAGGTGCTGGCAATTCGGGTGCTGAAGAGGCGAACCTTTTCCACCAGAGAACGAACCCCGCGACTCAGATCAATTGAGGCGAAGCGAACAAACTCATAGAGCCGCGACTGCCACTGCCAGAGTCTGAGTGACCAGCGACTCATAATCAGCCTCGGTGTGCCAACGCCCGAGGTTGCGTGGGGATCGACAGGAAGATTGCACTTGCAGAGAACCGTACTTGCACTATCACAGTTGCCCTCCGATAGACTCAATGATTCCGATGAGGTCGTCTGACCGCCGGTTGTCGTGGGCGGTCAGTGTGTCCCTCTATAGTAGGTCGATGTCAGCTTTGCGTGGTTCAAACCGGAAAGCGGATGAGCGATTCCTCGTGGAGCACGGCGCTAAAGCATTGTCGGTGAGGTGGAATCACTGACTCTCTAGCAAAACACTGCCACTTGGGAGTTTTCAAGATCAGGAAATAATGCCGAAAACATGGGGGAGAGTGGGGAAATCCAGTAAAACTGGATTCGTTCAAAGGCGCTACATTTCGCTGCTGACTTAGCGCATGAGGTCAGTCTGATGCCCTGGCTTTAGTCTTTTTCAGTCTCGCTGTCGGCTACTCCGACAAGCTCCCTTTCGGCGCGGCGCAGTCTGTGCTTCGGCACAACATAATAGCCCTCTTTGGCGGCGAAGGCCCGAGCTGAGTGACCTGTCCCCCGCAATGTCACCACGGCACTGTCATAGATGTAACCGTGATAGACGTTTTGGCCCTGCTTGCGCAGACTCGCAGGTATCCCTTGAGTCTTGTATAGTCGCTTCGGATCGAGCCAGCGCATTCCGCTCCGTCTGGCTTGACCTCGGATCGCGTCGCGGAAGTTCTCAAACAGCTTGTAAAATCTCTTGATGGTGACATTGCCCTCCATAAACCCGCAGCGGGAAACGATTTCCCACCAGGTCAGCGGGACTTTGTTCAGCATCGCCACAGCAAGTGCGGTCGCCAGCGCACGGTGTTTCCTCTCGGTCAGCACTACTTCGCCAGGATACTGCCTTCTATCTTGGGCGGAGATAATGACCTTTTCCACCTCAAAGGTCACAAACACACTTGGGTGCTCCTCTGGTTGACCTT
>JBDRQZ010000287.1:0-2761 GCA_043826025.1 bacterium
GCTCAGGCGACGGCCGACTTGGCCTGAATTCCTCCCTCTATATAATACAGATTCGACGGCGGCACAAAAAAATCGAGCCCCTCTCCCAACTTTGGGAAAGGGGCCCGAAATCGCAACCTCGCTTCTGAGATCAGAAGCTAAGAGTCAAAGACACCCGGTGATTATTCCCCAGGAAGTCTCCTTCTTCTACGTAAGCGTAGTCGAGTGAATACTTGCTCATCACGGTCAGGCCGGCGCCGACGGTGAAGTCACCATCGGAGATACCGGCGCGGATGGCGCCAAAGTACTCATCGGCAAACTCGTAGTCATACTCGGAGCCAAGGTGCAGTTTCACCTTTGACTCATCCTGAACTTTGTTGATGTCCGCGGCGAAGGTGAAACCTTCCATCGCGAACGCGGCCAGACCGAAGCGGAAGTTAATCGGCAGCTTGTAGTCGCCGATCTTGGTGCCCAGGTCTTGAGCCACGAAGCCCAGGTGCATGTTGTCAGAGAGTGCATACTTGACGCCTGCATCCAGACCGAGACCGGTCTTGGAGAAGTCGTCGATTTTCTGGTAGGCAACCTTGACAGACACGCCGATCATCAGGTCGTTCAGCGCATTCGCGTAGCTGAACAGGAACCCATGATCATCCGCACTGAAATCTCCCAAAAGATCGCCATCGGTATTACGAGTTTCGAGGTCGTTGATACCCATGTCGACCCAGGAAATACCGCCCCAGCCGGCATTACCAAAGTTGTAGCCGAGGGCGAGATAGTTGTGCTGACGATCATAGGCCATGTCAGCGGAAAGCATGCTGGTCAAATTGAAGTTCTCTATTCCGGTCAATCCGGCGGGATTCCAAAAGCCAGCCGAGGCGTCACTGGCGACGGCGACGTACGCACCACCCATACCGAGAGCACGTGCACCCACACCGGTTCTGAACACCGGGAAGGCGTGATTGCTATCGGCCAACGCCTGGCCGCTTGCTCCCACGAGGAAAGCCAGCATAGTGAAGATCACTAGCTTCTTCAGGTGATTTCTCATGTTGAGATCTCCTCGGGTTTTCAAGTTTTGTGAGAGAGCCCGCCTGCCTCCAGGCAGGCCCTCTCACGCATCCTCAGATTAGTCCTGGATAATCGCCACCTTGACCACATCGTGGGCCGCGGAGTTACCCGCCTTGGCTTCGACATGGACCAGGTAAACGCCAGTCGCCACCTCGACACCGTTGTCGGTAATGCCGTTCCAAACGACATACTGCTCGCCCGGAGCCTTCGTCCCGTCAGCCAGCGTGGCGACCAGGTCACCAACCAGGTCATAGACCTTAATTGTGAGCCAGGCCTCTTCCACCAGGTCGAACATAATCTTTATGCCGCCGGTGTCTTTGCCACGCACGTACGGGTTCGGAGCGCTGTAAGCATCGATGCCGTCATCAGCCAGCGTACCGTGCTCACGGACTGCGGTGGAACCGCGGTAGACGTATACGTTTCCGACATTGTCGGTAATGTGAATCTCATAATCAGTGTTGTCACTCGGGCAATAGTAGAGATATGCAAACTCACCATTGCTCTGCATCAGGAAGTACTCGCCCGCCTCGTCAACGTCGCCGTAGGACGAGACATTCGAGCTGATTATGTGACCATTCTCGTAGATGACCAGCGACGCGATACCGGAGCCATCCTCTGAGATCTTGAAGATCTCCGGACAGGACCCGTCAGGAGTGGTCTTCTCAATACTCGGCGCGTTGTAGTCGACCGCGAGAATCTGCATGTGCGGATTCGAGACGTTGCCGACGCAGTCATACACGCCACCATCTTCAGCATAGAAGCTGTCGAAGCTGCCGTAGTAATCCGCCGGTACGCCATAGCCCTCTTCACATCCGCATTGGCGACTACCATCGTTGATCACGACGAGAATCGCTTCTTCGTCGTCACGCTCGAAGTGAGTCGTAATCCGCACGGTGTTGTCGTCAATCAGGTAATCCTTGACCTGATCCGGGAAGAAGCTCTGCATGAAGACTACTTCTTCGTTGTAGCCGTAGTAGTAGTCGTACAGCTCTTCGTTACCGCCGAAACTGCCGGCGGTCGTGTCTTCGTTGAAGATGAAGAACACGTCGACATAGATGTTATCCCAGTCGACACCGGAACCTTCGTCGTTGACATCGAAGGTGATCGTCGGGTTCTTCGAAACATAGTAGTTTGCGAAGTCGACATCCGGCTCAGTACAGTCAACCATAAACTCGTCGGTGATGCAGTAATCGCGCAACTGCGTATCCTTCGCGGCAATCGTCACTACGTGCTCACCACAATCGAGCGGCGGCATGTAGTAGCAATCCCAATCGCCATACCAGTCATCGTCCTCGTTGGAGCTGCACCAGTACGGATCCATGTAGAAGAAGATCCGGCCGGACTCTTGATCGATACCGACATCCCAGCCTTCAGCAACTCCCAGAGCGGTCAATTCCGAACCAGCCTTCGGCGTGCTCGGACCGCCCATGCCACCTTCCAGATTGCTGCCGGTGTAAATTCTCACACCGTCAACCTTGATCTCCAGCCAACCCCAATCGATGTCGTTGTCGAACGCCTCTGGGATACGATACTGGAAGTCAGGACGACCGTAGGTATAACCATCGCACCACGGCATGATATGCTCACGAATGATGCTGAAGTCACACGGCGCATCCTGGACCTTGACCACGGCGAAGAAGCCGGTCAGGCACTCAGTCGCGAACTCGACATAGTGTTCCGTCGTGTTGAAGCCTTCAACGGTCGACGGGAAGTAAAT
>JBDRQZ010000288.1:0-3512 GCA_043826025.1 bacterium
GCGATCAACAGACTCATCTCGAAGAACGCTGCTTCCAGTTCGGTGAGGGCTGCGGCCGATGGATCAAGCGCGGTGCTGTGGATCGTGGCAATCAGGCTGTCAAGCCGCAGAAACCCCCGCGCGATCTGGCTATTCAGGGAATCGCAACCGAGCAGACGAGCTTCACGGAAACGGCTTTCCAGCTCATTCCAGTATTCATCCTGATTCCAGACGAAGGGTGTTTTCTCGCCAGCCTCCGGTGCCTGCGGTGGGGCGGAAGGAATGAGCAGGAGGACATAGAGGAACATGAGTGCGCCGAGCAGAACGACAGGAACTCTGGTCCACTTGCTTTTGGTCATGCGTTCCCGCCCAGCAGAATTCTGGAGGTCAGGCTCTTTTGGAGCCTGACTCCGGTTCATCCAATATTGTCAAGCCCCGAGAGGGCTTGACCTACGGCCACCATCAGCTTATCCCTGCGCGGCCTTCTCCTCGGCGACCTTCTTCAACTTGTCGTTGGCATAGATCGCGATTTCGACGCGCCGATTAAGCTGCTTGCCCTGCGGGGTGCTATTGTCGGCTACCGGCTTCAGTTCGCCATAGCCGATCAGGTTTAGCCGCGTCGGCAGGACATTCTCGCCGGCCAGATAGGTGCCGACCGAATTGGCGCGCCGAATCGAAAGGTCCATGTTGTATTCCTCGGCGCCATCGGAGTCGGTGTGTCCCTGCACCATGATCTCGGTGTCCGGATACTTGTTGAGAATCACCGACAGCTTGGTGAGGTTAGTCTCGGCCACCGACCGCAAGTTGGATTTGCTGACATCGAAAAGAATCCCCGAATCGAAAGTGATCTTGATACCTTCGCCGATCCGTTCGACTTTGGCGCCTTCCAGATCCTGCTCGATCTCCTCGGCCTGTTTGTCCATGTACTTGCCGATATAGGCGCCTGCCGCACCACCGACCACTGCGCCGATAATCACTCCGGCGGCCGTGTTGCCGGCGGCATCGCCGATCACCGCGCCGGCCAGCGCTCCGGCGCCCGCACCGATTGCCGCGCCCTTCTCACTCTTGCTCCAACCGGCGCAACCTGCCAGCGCCGCGATCAGAATCATCGTCAAACCGATTTTCACTACTTGTCGCATCTCTATCTCTCCTCTTGAATCTGAACCCTTACTGGAGATCATATGCCGTACCCCAATGCAATTGTCAAGCACTGAATCACCCCTCGATGTCCTCCCTGCAGCCTGCCGCCGAGTCAGGCGCCGGGATGAGTGAGGAGTAGGGGCGCAGCGAGCTGCGCCCGTCTTCTCTTCGCCCCTGCTAAACGCGTGAACTGACCGAACCAGAAAAAAATGTGATTCTTTTTGTCTGCTGCCCCGTAGACTAAACCATCGAATTCGGTGAGGAGGAAATGATGACAAGGAAGATACTAACCTGCCTGATAGCAGCGACTCTGCTGCTCTGCCTTTCATGTTCCGATGATGATGACGATTCCACCAATCCTCAACGGCTGACCGGCTCGGGGGTGCTGACCACAGTCGAGCGTACATTGCCGACCTTCCATTCAGTCGCGCTGATCACTGTGGGCAATGTGATTCTCACTAGTGGCAATCAGCAATCAGTGGAGATCACAATCGACGACAACCTTTTGGAATACCTCGAAACCGAGGTCTCCGGCGGCGAACTGCGGGTGAAATTCGATGATGCTGTCGATCCTCAGGATTTCGAACTGCGGGTTGAAATCACGATGACCGACCTGCAGAGTATCTCGCTTGTGGGTGTCGGCACGATCTCCAGTCTCAACATGTTCACAGTCGACAGCGTTTACGTTTCGCTTACGGGCGTCGGCACAGTCAATCTTGAGGTCGACACCGACAAGCTGGTTTCGGTGATGACCGGAGTCGGCACGATTGCGCTCTCCGGTGAAGCCGAGAATATGATGGTGACTCATTCCGGGGTCGGGCATCTCGCCGCCTTTGGCTTGAAAGCCGGCAGCGCGCGTATTACGCAGACGGGCGTCGGCGATTCCGAGGTTTATGTCGAGGATCATCTCGATGTGACGATCACCGGCGCGGGTTCGGTCTATTACAAAGGCTCACCCGAATTCGGTACGATCACCATTACCGGTGTCGGCCAACTCATCAACGCGAATTGATTGTCCTCCCTGCCAAGTGCGCGGCAGACCCCGGAATGAGTCCGGGGCAGGCTCTCCCGGTCTGCCAGCGGAAAAGGAACAACGAGGGGCAGACGGGGACGTCTGCCCCCCACCGCCTGCAGCGGGGATTTCTTCTTATCCTTGTGCGCGGCAGATGCCCACATCTGCCGCTTGTCTCGCGATAGCCAGTAGCCCACAGCTTGCTGTGGGCACTCTCTTGTCATCCCAGCGCTTCCTCTTGTTACCCCCGCGCTTCTTCATGTCATCCCCGCGGAGGCGGGACCCAGCACCAACAAATGGTACAGAGGCCACGACTTACGGTCTGAGTTGATGGAGGAAGAACTAGGTCCCGGCTCTTCGGCCGGGATGACCGCGTATGAAGCAGTTGTATGAGAGGGGGTCATCCCCGCGCAGGCGGGGACCCAGCATAGTCGAGTTCGAGCAGTTCTTTGACGTGGGATTAGGGCGGTTGCCTGAAGACTCCCATTTCCATCAGTAGTGCTCGATAACTCGACGTCGCAGCCAATCGCAACGGTGCTGGACCCCTGCCTTCGCAGGGGCGACCGGCTGTTGACCAGTGGCCGGTAGCCCTCAGCTTGCTGTGGGCACTCTCTTGTCATCCCCGCGCAGTCGGTTCTCACAAGAGTTTTGTATTGATTCCAGCTTCTCGCCAATTAGCTTTCAGCAGTGACTTCACCTCGGAGGCGTAGAGACTCAAGATGCTAGAACTCAACTGGCCGCCGCATCTGCGGCTCTTTCTCGCACTGGCGCTATCATTTCTGATTGGTCTGGAGCGGGAGAGCTCCGGCATCCTCTTCAAAGGTCGCGTGTTCGCCGGGGTGCGTACCTATACGTTGATCGGCGTCTTTGGCTTTGCCTGCGCCTGGTTGATGCAGCTCGGGATCGACTGGGCGTTGCCGTTGGGGATGCTGGTGATCGGCAGTCTGGCGCTGACCGGCTACCTGGCCAAGCTGCGGGAGGGCTTTGTCGGCTGGACCAGCGAGGTCGCCGCAGTGGTCACTTTTGCGATGGGCTCGCTCTGTCTGCTTGCCGATATCTGGGTGCCGACCGCGATCGCGATCATCGTCACTTTTCTCTTATCCGAAAAAGCCAAGATCGAGAAATTCGTCATACAACTCGATCAGACCGAATTTCTGGCAGTCGTCCGCTTTCTGATTGTCACCGTGATTATTCTGCCGGTGCTGCCCGATGAGGCCTACACCCAGTTTCGTTTGAATCCGCGCCATATCTGGCAGGTGGTGGTGCTGGTCTCGACTATCGGGTTTGTCGGCTACCTGCTCGCCAAGCGTCTCGGCGACCGGGTCGGGCTCTGGCTTTCGGGTCTCTTGGGCGGCATTGTCTCCAGCACTGCGGTGGCGGT
>JBDRQZ010000289.1:0-4637 GCA_043826025.1 bacterium
CCGGCGCCCAGACGGGCGCGGCAGTCAAGCAGAGTGTCGCGCAGATCTGCGACAACCTCCGCCAGCTCAGCGCGTTCTTCTATCCGAACCGGTTCAGATTTCTGGTAAAGTCTCGGATCGCCCAGCAGCAGGACTTCTCTGACCGCCATGACCTTTCAAACCTTCGTTGCGAACAGGGCCACCGGCCATAGTCGACCGGTGGCCCTGACTTTCAATCTCAACCGACAAGCGCCCTTACGGCATATTCTCGATCAGGTGAGTGGCAAACTGTGAGGTGCCGACTTTGGTCGCGCCCTCCATCTGCCGCTCCAGATCGTAGGTCACCGTCTTCTTGGCAATTGTCTTCTCCAGTGAGGCATAAACCTTCTCGGCCGCCTCTTCCCAACCGAGATACTCCAGCATCATGCAGCCAGACAGAATCAGCGAGCCGGGATTAATCACATCCTTGTCCGCGTATTTTGGCGCGGTACCGTGGGTGGCCTCAAACAGACCGATATAGTCACCGATGTTGGCGCCCGGCGCCATGCCCAGACCACCAACCATCGCTGCGGCGGCATCGGAGATGTAGTCACCATTCAGATTCGGCGTCGCCACGACATCATATTCAGCCGTGCGAGTCTGAATCTGCTGGAACATACTATCGGCGATCCGATCATTGATCAGAATCTTGCCGGCCGGCATCTTGCCGTCATGCTTGTCCCAGAGCTCTTCCTCGGTGACGATGTAATCGCGGAACTCCTGTTTGGCGACCTCATAGCCCCAGTCACGGAACGCGCCTTCGGTGTACTTCATGATATTGCCCTTATGCATGAAGGTCACCGACTTGCGGCCGCGATCGATGGCGTACTGAATCGCCTTGCGCACCAACTGTTTGGTCCCGGTGATACTCATCGGCTTGATCCCGATACCGGAGTCGGCGCGGATATTCAACTTAAACGTGTTGTTCAGAAAGTCGATCACCTGCTTGACTTCAGGAGTGCCCTGTGCCCACTCGATACCCGCGTAGACATCCTCGGTGTTCTCACGGAAGACCACCAGATTCACTTTCTCGGGATGCCGCGAAGGTGAAGGGACTCCCTGGAACCAGCGCACCGGTCGCACGCAGGCATAGAGGTTCAGGATCTGACGGAGCGAGACGTTGAGTGAACGAAAGCCGCCGCCAATCGGAGTGGTCAGCGGGCCCTTGAGCGCGACAATAAACTCTTTGATCGCCTCAAGCGTGTCGTTCGGCAACCACTCTTTGTACTTCTCATTGGCAGCTTCGCCGGCAAACACTTCGAACCAGACAATCTTCTTCTTGCCGCCGAAAGTCTTCTCCACCGCCGCATCCAGGACGCGCTTCGTGGCCTTCATGATGTCCCGACCGATACCATCACCCTCAATCACCGGGATAATCGGATTGTCCGGGATCACCAGTTTGCCATCTTTGACAGTGATCTTACCGCCAGCCGGAGGTGTTATCTTGTCATATGCCATAGTTGTCTTCTCCTTCCAGCGGACTAGTAACCCAATACGCCGAGATGCTCTCTATAAGTCGCGGCCGACTTTTGCAGCGAGCCGAGCTGCGCCTCATTCAGCTTAAGTTCGAAGATCTTCTCGACACCCTTGGCGCCAACAATGATCGGCACACCGATGTAAATGTCTTTGATACCATACTGGCCGGTGAGATAGGCCGAGCAGGGGAAGACCTTCTTCTTGTCATTGAGCACCGAATCGACCATCGCCACCGATGCCGCCGCCGGGGCATAGTAAGCTGAGCCGGTCTTGAGCAGCTTGACAATCTCGCCACCGCCACCGACAGTGCGCTGGCTGATAGCTTCAATGCGGTCACCGGAGATCAGTTCCGGAATCGGAATACCTGCCACGGTGGTGTAGTTGGGCAGCGGCACCATCGTGTCGCCATGACCACCGAGCACCATCGCCTCAGTTTCCGTTGACGCCACGCCCAGTTCCATACCGATGAAAGTCCGGAAGCGGGTCGAGTCGAGAATGCCGGCCTGACCAAAGACGCGCTCGGCCGGGAAACCGGTGACCTTCTGCGCATGGTAGGTCATGATATCCAGCGGGTTGGCGACCATGATAACGATCGAATCGGGCGCATGCTTCTTGATATTCTCTGCGGCGGTGCCGATGATTTGCGCATTCATGTTCAGCAGATCTTCGCGCGACATGCCGGGCTTGCGCGGCAGACCGGCAGTGTGAACGACGACGTCGGCGCCTTTAATGTCGGCATAGTCATTCGTGCCGATGACTTCGACATCATAACCGCGAATCGGCGCGGCCTGCATCAGGTCGAGCGCCTTACCCTGCGGCATCCCTTCGACAATGTCCACCAACACTACATCGGCCAGATTGTCCTCAGCAATGTACTGAGCCACGGCGGCACCGACATTACCGGCGCCGATGACGGCTACTTTCCTACGCATGTTTCTTCTCCTCCATGCTGTTTTCGAGTACCTGTCAGGCTCCTGCCGCGCAGAGCACCTGCGTGGCGCTGTCGAGCACAACAGCAACTCGGCAATTGTTCCCATGTTTATCCAATAGACTAGTAATCGTATCTTGTAACTTCGAGTGCGCCCCAATCGGCAGATGCTGCAAATGACTCGGTTCGAGTTTGGATACCAGATGCAGACTCAACCGTTCTGCCAGTCGTCGTGTGCGCTGCACTTTGTGCACGCCCATTCCAGCCTGTAGATCATCACCGGCAACCGCTACGCCTCTCGCCGCTGCCTCGGCAATCTTGAGAAAGCGCTCATCCCCGACGCCCTCACTACAGGCCGAAACCAAGAGGATGCTGCCACCATCACGTACCGCTGCCTGCAGGTTCTCGTAAGACTTCTGCAACTGGTAGAGGTTGCGATCCAGCGGCGGGTAGACTACCGCAATGATCAGATCATAGGGCTCGGCAACTTCATGAGCGAAACTCTTCCGCGCAAAGGCACAGGCCTCCTGATAGGACTGATCCCAGTCGCCGGCTGCGCCAAACAGCAGCCTGCCTTGATGATCGGTAACCACCTGAATCGAGTAGCGGTGCTTGCCATCAAGATAGGAGCTGCGCTCTTGAATATCCTCCCACACCGGATTGCCGTCGGTGGCCAGCGGCTGTGCGGCATCTGAGACCGCCAGGGCATGATTGCTGCGTACATCTTCGAAGCTCGCACAGCCGGGCAAGATGATCTTACGCCCGCCGGTGAAACCTGCGAAGTAGTGTGGCTCCACCGAGCCGATAGTCAGAATGTCGTTGACCTCGGCGATCAACCGATTGAAGTTGACCTTGCTTTCTTTAGTACCAAAGGGCACTAACTCGTTAGGATCGAAAGCATCATGCACAGAAATTCGCATCCGCAGGTCATCGAACAGGTCGCCGAAGATCAACTTCAGATTCTGCCTGGGGTGTGGATGCAATGCGGTGGCCACCAGGAAACGAGCCTGATTAAGGCGACCGGTCTCAAGCAGCCGTTTCAGAATCGCGGCTGTCGGCGTCGGCCGGAAGTGGTCATTGACGATGACCAGCAGATCATCCGACTGATCGAGAAACTCAAGCAGCGACTCGGGTAGCGGGCCGCTTTTCAGCCAATGATCGGGGCCACATTCCTGTAGACACTCGCCCGGCGGCGAATACAAATCGACCTTGCCTGAATCGGGCAGTTCCAACTCAGCAGTGGCGGCGGCGTAGTAGATCGGGACTTTCACCTGACTGTCGTAGACCTCATCATTCCGGAAAAAAGAAAGCTGTCTCCGTCCTGGCGTTTTCGGGACTGTCTGATGCATGCACTGAATTCCTGGTCAGGCTCAGCGCATAGCACTGGCGAATCGTCCCGCAGTTCGCTTCCGCCGGATTGGTGGCGCCGATCAAGTCGCGCAGATCAGACACCGCATTATCTTTTTCCAGCTTCATCGCGACCACCGGGCCGGAAGAGATAAACTCCACCAACTCGTAAAAAAAAGGTCGTTTCGCGTGGACCTGATAGAAACGCTCGCCATCCTCGCGGCGCAGCCGCACCAGACGCAATTCAGCAACCACAAATCCCGCAGTCTCCAGACGGTCGATGATCTTGCCGATCAGGTTACGTTCCACCGCGTCGGGTTTGATCATCAGCAGCGTAGACTCGCTCACGCGCCAGCCTCCGCCTTAGTCTTCTTGCCAATCTTCAGCCCCAGCTTCAAAGCGGCCAGGTTCTTCTCCTCGGTGCCGCGCGGCGCCCGCATCGTCACCACTTCCTGCAGCGCTTTCTCGGAGACGATTCCCGTCAGCGAGCAGATCACACCGAGGGAGATGATGTTGGCCACCATCGGCACCCCGATATCATGCCGCGCCATCTGCGTGAAAGGGAAACCATGGTAATTCGAGGTCGGGACCTGAGTCACCATGTCCTGGTCAACGATCAGGACACCACCCTCCTTGAGGTCGGCATAGTAGGTGTCGCAGGCCTCTTGGGTCAGCGCCAGAAGCAGGTCGAGTTTCATCGGCTTGGGGTAGCTGATCGGACCATCGGCAATCACCAGATCGGCGCGCGAAGCGCCGCCCCGGGCCTCCGGGCCGTAGCTCTGCGTCTGCACGACGTTGCGATCATCGATAGTCGCGATCGCCTGCGCCAACACCACACCCGCGAAGATCTGACCCGGACCGCCGGAGC
>JBDRQZ010000290.1:0-4373 GCA_043826025.1 bacterium
GGACCTCTGCTGTCCCGGCTCGCCAAATCCCCCACATTTTTCCAACCTTAGTCGTTCACGGGGAACCTGTTACCGCCAAATATCGTTAACCATTTCACGTATAGTTCTGACCGCCGACGCGGTCGCAGATGATGCTGGAATGGATTTAGACAGGAATACTCGGTAATTGATCATTTATAGAAACGCGCTTCGATTCCTTGTGCTTTTTGTGACGGCTGCCGCACTGTTTCCTCTTTGCTTGCGTGCCACTCAGGTTACAGGACGAGTGGTTGCGGCAGAGACCGGCAAGCCGATTCTCGAAGCGAATATCCAGATTCCCCAACTTTCGATTCTGACACGAACCGACCGTAATGGGGAGTTCACCCTGGATGTCGGCAAGCGCAGCAGCGTGCGGTTGAAGGTCACTCACGTAGCTTTCGAATCCAAACTGGTCGATGTCGCCCTGAGCGACCCTCAAGCTGAGGTGACTATCGAACTCGCGGAACGGGTCTTTATCTCCGACGGCACCGTGGTTACCGCAACCCGGACACCGCTCTTGCTCAAAGATGTGCCGGTCACCACAGATGTGGTGACGGTCGACGAAGTCGGCGCTATCGGCGCGACCACGGTGGATGAAGCTCTCGAACTAATGACGGGCATCGATGTCAGCAACAATCTCTCCGGTGTCGGGGTTTCGCTGCGGGGTATCGATCCGACGCGAGTGCTGGTGCTGGTTGATGGTGAGCGGATTGTCGGACGTGTCGACGGTGCAATTGACCTCTCCCAGATATCTCTGGAGAGTGTCGACCGTATCGAGGTGGTCAAGGGTGTCGGCTCGACGCTCTACGGTTCCGAGGCAATCGGCGGGGTAGTCAACATCATCACTAAGCAGCCGAATGGTGCGCGGCGACTCTCCTCGCTCTCCGATTTCGGCAGTTTCGCGACTTTCACGCAGACCGTCGAAGGTGAGGCGCGCCTCGGCGGTTGGAGTCTGCTGCTCGGCAATCAGTTTGACCGCACCGATGGTTTCGACCTGATCCCCGAGACACCGCATACCAATGGTCTGGAGCGGATCAAGAAGTACAACTTCAACGCAAAAGCGACCAGGCAGTTTGGGCGTGGTTTGAGCACTGTGCTCAAAGGAAGCTTCTTTGCCGAGGGCAAGAACTGGATTGAGTCGGAATACATCGCCCCACGCACCTACTCCTATGATGACACTGAAGACAACTATCGTTACAGCGGTTCCGGCAAGCTGCTTTATAGCCCCAATGCGGTGACCTACCTCGATTTCAATCTCTACGGTTCATTCTACGACCACACCTGGAAGAAATATTTCGATACACAGCTTCTCGACCTGTCGCACACGGAGGATATGCTGCTGGAGGCCTCCGCCACGGCCTGGCATGAGTACACTCCCGATCACATTATTACTGCCGGCGGCGATGTTACGCTGCAGAGCCTGACCAGCGACGCTATCGAAGGCGAGAAACAGGAGATCACTGGCGGCGATGTCTACATGGAGTATCAGTGGAAACCGTCCGATTTGCTCTCGGTGCTCCCGGGCGCTCGGTTTGAGACGCACTCCACTTATGGCGATCACGTCACCGGCTCGATCAATGTGATGGTGACGCCGCATCGGCAATTGCGTTTCAGATCATCCTATGCCGGTGGCTTTCGTGCGCCGTCCATCAAAGAGCTCTACTTCCGTTTTGATCACTCGGCGGCCGGTTACCTGGTTGAAGGAGGTGGGGAGGATCTCAAACCGGAGACTTCGCGTAATTTCTCGGCCACGGTCGAATACAACTATGGCGGGATTGGTCAGCATCGACTGACCTATTTCTATAACCATCTCGACAACCTGATCGAGTTCGACTGGATCGGCGAAAGCGAGACCTACTGGCGCGGAATGTACAGGTATTCGAATGTCTTTCGCGCCTACACGCGTGGGATCGAGTGGCAGTCGGTGGTCAAGCCGACGAAAAACCTGCGCACGCAGATTTCATATACCTGGCTGACTGCCAGAAATTTGGAGACCGGTTACTGGCTCTTGAATCGGCCCGAACATTCGCTGACAATCCGTCAGTCGGTGATGCTGCCGAAGCACGGGCTTGAGCTCACCGCCTGGGCCAGCTACTACTCCAAGAAGCTCTGGACGCCTTTGGGTGCGCAGAATGATTTTGATTCGGAAATCTGGGCGCCGGAGCGGCATGAGATCAACCTGGCGGTTTCCAAGCGGCTCTGGGACTATTTCCAGCTCTTCGCGCGGGTTGAAAACATCACCGATGTCACCGATGCCGAGTATGGCTACTGGCCCGGCCGCTCATTTCATATTGGTTTGAAGATTCTCACTGATGGTAATGACAACCAACAACAACTGGAGGATAGATGAAGCTGATTACGTTAGCCTCATTGATTCTGGCATTGTTTGCTTTTATGGCAGTCGGCTGTTCCGACGATGACGAAGGCCCGACTGGCCCGACCGCTCAATCCCTTAATACTACTGTCCGTTCTTCATCGGGTGACTACTGGAGAACTCTGATTGACGCCACGTCCTATGACGACTTTGTGTACTACGATTTTGGCGTTCAAGATACTCTCGATCTGACGGCAGCACATGCTGAGAATTCAACCGATTGGGACCTGGGATTTCGGCGTGACGTGATTGTGACGAATAGCGGCAGTTCCGGGCCGGGCAGCATTACTGTTGTCGACCTGACAGCGAGCGGTGTCACTAAGGACTTTGCTGACGTCACGAGAGCAGACCTCGCCAGCCTCTCTGAGGATGACTGGATGGCGGATGGCTTTGATCTCGTCGTCGACAACTACTACAGTTACAATCCTCAGACGCACGCTCTCACTCCAACCAATCTCGTTTATGCGATGAAGGACGCCGAAGGGAAATACCTCAAGTTTCAGGTCGCCGGCTTTTTTGGCGGCGGTCCGCCGCCGATGATGGCAAACTTCATCATCAAGTACGTGTACGCTACGAGTGGCACTGACCTGTCAGGTACGCCGGTCGCCGACACTATTGATGGTTCGAGCGGGATGTTTTATTACGATTTTTCCGCCGGACAGGCGATCACACCGGCGGACTCGGCTAATTCGCTCGAGTGGGACATCGTCGTATCCAACTACAGTATCTTTATGAACTCATCTTTCTCCGGCCCCGGTCAGACCGGAGCTAATCCGGCTTATGCGTTCGCCGACATGTCTGACTCGACCGACATTTCAGAGTACCCTGAGGCTATCACGGAGGGGTACTACGCTCAGGACAAGAATGGATCAGCATTCCTGGAGTGGTACAATTACTCCGGTCCTCCCGATCATCTCCTCACCTCAAAGGGACACGTGTACGCGGTCAAGGCAGGTGGCAAGATGTACAAAGTTTATATCGAGACGTACACTGGCGACACAGGCATTCGTGCCAACGTCATCTTCTGGTGGGCTGAGCTGTAAGTCGGCCTGGCAATCAGAACGGGCAACATTGCGCGAAAGGTTGAGCGATCAGCCTTCCGCATCTTCATTTGTGGCCATTTGCTTCACTAATGCAAGCTAACAAAAGGGAGAACGAGCAGTCACTTGATGTAGCATATGCGCAAAGGTTGCGGCAAACTCACTGGCCGCCAGCCTCCAGCCCGCCCTCACGGAAAGCCGAAGTCGTCGAGATTCGAGACGGCGTAGTCTCGACTGCGGCAGCCAGTGAACCTGCCGTTCCCCTGCCGAACTCACTCACTCCAAAGCAACCCAGCGCGGACACGCTATGTTCCGCCAGACTTACAGCACCACTGCTGGCGCCCGGATACTCACCGATTTCGATGTACAGAAGATTCTCCGACACCCAAAGTCGGAATCTCTGAAGACAATCTACGGTTGTGAGCAGCGATGTCAAGTTAACTAAATAAGATAAAACGGACCATAAAGTGCGTATTCGACCATACGCACTATGTCGATTGCCTGTCTAAGCCCACGAGCGACGAGCATCCTGCGGCTGTAGATGACGACAGCGGGTGATGGAATGGGTATGCCGTCGCAGTTTGAAACGTCTACTCGGTGTCCTGCAAAGTCTCGTAGACCTGGTGCAGTCGGAGATTGTCTGATAAAAGATTGCGCAACGGAGCCGATAACCTGAGAGGTGGGGGATTAGCTCCTGCGGCGATGTCGCAAGAGGTGTAACCGAAAGCGCGGTTGGAGGCAACCATATGAGCCGACGGATCGGCAACATCCTCGTTGAAAAGAATCTGATTACCCGGGAGATCCTGGAGCAGGCGCTTGTCGCCCAGAAGCAGAGCGGCAACAAGCTGGGTCAGGTGCTGGTCGATGAGGGCTTCATCAGCGAAGATGCGTTGGTCGATGCGCTCGCGGAACGACTGGGGATTTCCCGCATCTCACTCGAC
>JBDRQZ010000291.1:0-2990 GCA_043826025.1 bacterium
AGTCGCAGCACCGCCGAAATCGTGAAGAGCAAATGGTAGTTCACCAGGTGTTGCGGACCGATGTCGAGTGAGAAGTCGTGCCAGCTCTCTGCCAGTACGCCGCCTAAGATCGAGGTCAGAAAAAAAGCCAGACCGGTGGCAACATTGAACATCGCGAGGTATTGGGAGCGATTCCTTTCCGGGCTGTTGGCAATCGGAATGTTGAAGGCCGCCAAATTAAATCCAGTCCAGAGCGCACCGGAGTAGGCGGCCTCCAGTCCCAGAATCCAGAGAAAGTCGGGACGGGGGAAGAGCCAGATCAACGGCACCAAGCCAATACCAAAAGCGCAGAACGCTGCAACGGAGCGCGAGCCGACGCGGTCGATCAGTCTGCCCCAGGGCTTATTGAGCATCACTGCGGCAGCCGAAGCGATAGTCGAGTAGATCGCGATCATTGTGAAACTCATCTTGAGATTGGTCAGCATCTGCGGCGCGAAAAAAGGAGCGGAGATTCCGATTGCCGCATTCCAGCAGAAAAACACCAGCAGTAGGCGGCGGAAACGGTGGTCACGCAGTGGCTCCAGAAGCGCCGACAGACCGGTGCCCGGCTCGCGAACTTTGGCCGCCGGGTCGGAGACCCTTCGGAGAACAAAGAGCGCTGCCGCCGCAGCGGCGCAAGCTATCGCGATCAGCAGGAAATAACCGATTCTCTCCTGCTGCCAACTGCGCGCCAAGTCGAGGATCACGCCCCCGGCTAGCACGGCGATTGTCGCGACCGCGGCCAGCACGGCGCTGCGCAGACCGAAGAATCTGCCGCGAACCCTGCCCGGCACGATATCGGCCATCCAGGCCAACCAGACCGGTGTCGCGGCCATCACCCCGACACTGGAAAACGCCACGAGGATCAGGAGAACCGGCAGACGCCAGTGACTTTCGATGAACAGCAAGGGCAAGAGCAACCACCAGGCCTGGCGACTGATGGCCGAGAGCGAGATAACCGCCGTCCGGCGACTGTGGAAACGCTCGGCAACCCAGGCCGAGCCTAGTTGCGCCAGTTGAGCAACAAAGGGCAGCGCCGCCAGCAGGCCGATTTCGAAGTCGCCCGCGCCCAAAAAAAGCGCGAGGCCGGTGATGTAGACGCCGCCGGTGTAGGTGATGAAAATATTGGCAAAAGCTCCCTCCCAGGTAAGTAAACGCAGGCGCTGCCGGGTGGCAGCACTCGGCCCATTCTTGAGAGAATCAAGCCCCGGACTAACGGCACTCATCTTCGCTTTACCTCACTGCGCTCAATCGCGCAGGCGGCAATTAAGCGGATACGGCGGCACTCGGCAAGTACTGAAATGGTACAGAGTGACTACACTTTCGCAGTGGGCAACACTGCCAGCACATGCGAGCCAGCGGCAGCGCGGCAGAACTTCCTGAAACCGACGATTGCAGCCCGCCGGCGGTCCGCGATACGTCCGCTATTTGAATATCTCCGCGAAAAAGTCCTGCATCGCCTGCCAGGAGCGCCGGTCGGCAGCTTCGTTGTAGGCTGCGCCTTTCGCCGGATCGGAGCCGGAATCGGGATTGGTGAAGCTGTGCACCGCGCCGCCATACTCGATCATATACCAATCGACCGCGGCAGCGTTCATCTCAGCCACGAAAGCCTCCACCTGTTCGCGGTTCACGTAGGGATCGGCAGCGCCATGCGCGACCAGCACCGAGCACTTGATCTGCTTGGCATCATCCGGATTCGGAGTGTCAAGGTTGCCATGGAAACTCACCACCCCGGCGAGATCGGCGCCGCTCCGCGCCAGTTCCAGCACTACACCGCCGCCGAAGCAGTAGCCGATTGCCGCCAGCCGCTGGGGGTCGCAGAGCTTCTGCCGGCGCAGAACCTCAAGGCCGGCAGCCGCGCGAGCCCGCATCAAGGCACGATCACTGCGGTAAATCGTGGCCTGGGCGGAAGCTTCCTCGCTGGTCTGAGGGCGGATACCTTTGCCATAGATGTCTGCGGCAAAAGCGATGTAACCCAGCCGGGCGAGTCGCTCGGTGCGGGATTTGGCATAGTCGCCCAACCCGGTCCACTCATGCGCCACCATTACACCGGGACGCACGCCGCTGATGTCGGTGTCATAGGCGAGGTAACCCTCGAGGGTGACGCCTTCGTGATCATACTCCACCACTTCGGTGTGAATCTCGGCGAGCGCCGTGGCGCCGAAGAGCAGCACTGTCAGAAGGGCACAAGCGGTTCTCATAAGTATCTCCTTAGTATTCAGGGTCGATGTTTATCAACGATCTATACGCAGCTTGACCACGCCGCGCAGCCCTCACCAAAGAATAATCTGCCGCAGTCGATATCGGAGGACAGAGAGCCGCGCTCCTTTCCGCTATTTGATTCGCTTGATTTTGCGTAAGCTGTAACATGGAGCCGGAGCCGCCGAAGAATAAGATCATGGACTTAAGCAAGCTAAGGAAAAAGGTCAGAGATCGCCTCTTTTGTTACTTGCCGCAGCGCCTGTACTATGGCCACGACTTCCGGCGGATTTTCGCCTACCTCGACCAGAGCCGCCACTGGAGTAGGGAGCAACTGGAGGCGTACAAACTGGAACGCTTGCAGGCGTTGGTGGCTCACGCCCAGCAGCGGGTGCCCTACTACCGCGAGCTGTTTAGCAAACTTGGTTTGGACAGCCGCGACATCAAAACGCCGACCGACTTCGCCCAGATTCCCAGACTCAGTAAAGACACCCTGCGCGAGCGACTCGATGAACTGAAGGCAGACAACTTCGCATCATATCACCCTTACCGCACGCAGACCTCGGGGACGACCTCCCGCATGACCTCCCTCTACCGTAGCCGCTATCATGAGGCTTTTCGCGCGGCGGTGGTCTGGCGTTTCTATCAGCAACAAGGCCATCGCATAGGTGATCGCTGGGTTAATATCTCTTGCCGAAGTTTCGATCCCGATTCACCGGTCGCCGAGTACAATCGGATCGAAAACTGCCTGCTGATCAACACTTATCACATCA
>JBDRQZ010000292.1:0-4376 GCA_043826025.1 bacterium
GACTTGTCCGACCTTGCCGAGTTCATCGACGTCGCGCGTCAGGATAACTTTCATTTCACCAACTCCTCTCTCCTATAACAAAATACTAACATTTCAACCGATTCGTTTAGCTCGCACTTTGCGGAAATCAAAATGAGCATCGAATAGCGCCGCCAGGGGCAGAAGCACGCCGCCGATGATCTGCGTCAGAAATAAACTGACGTAAATCAGTACTTTGAGTGACCCACGCAGGTGGTAATGGCGCAGCAGATACTCCAGCAACGAGAATCCGCAAAGGGAGTAAAGTACAAACATCACCAGCAATAGATTCCAGCCGATCATACTCAGCAAGGGCGCTTCGAACAGCAGCAGAATCACAGCCAGTCCTAACGGCGCCAGCGACCACTCCGGCATCTTCCACCAGACAAACCGCAAGGGCGTAGTGCGATAGACTTTCGCTTCGCGCGAGAGAAACAGGCCCAGCAGCGCGCCGGTAAAAATCAAAGTTGCCAGGAAGAGCAACACCAGCGCCGGGAACAAGAGCGCGACGGTGTCGGCCAGCCAGTTGATCTGGGTGGCCCACGCCGCCGAACCGCTCCACCCCTGAAGGCTACTAAGCTCCGGCGTGGTGGCCCAGAGTTTCAGTTCGCCGGCAAAAAGCTGGACTGCCTCATGCCAGGAACTGTAGGTCACGATCAGGGTGATCACCGGGACCAGGGTCGCCCCCGCCACCGATTCCATCAGCGAGCGCCCTCGTTGGCGCAGACAGGCCAGACCGGTAGCCGGCAGCGCGAAGCTACAGAGCAAGAAAACGCTGTAGCTCAAGCCGAGCCAGAAACCGGTTATGATCAGAGTCATCAGCATCGCCAATCCTGCAATCAGATATTGCCGTCGATACCAGAGGTAGAGCAGGGCGCCGATGGCGGGAATATGGAGCAGAAGCACCAGAGGCAGAATCTTACCGGCCGGCGCCAGCGAGACAATCACCAGCGCCGCGGCAAGTTTGGCTTCCGGTCTGCCCTCACCCGGCGGCACCGCGTTCTCCTCTAACGATAGGCTTCGGCGCTGAACGGCAGCAGTGCCAGGTGGCGCGCCCGCTTGACCGCAGTAGTGACCTGCCGCTGGTGTCGGGCACAGTTACCGCTCACCCGCCGGGGGATGATTTTGCCACGCTCGACGATAAACCGCCGCAGCACGCGCTCATCTTTGTAGTCAACCTGATCGATCTTCGCTTCACAAAGGCGGCAGGGTTTGCGCCTTCTTCTGTCGAATCCACGATAACGCAATTTCTTTTCTCCTCCGGAAGGCCTAGTCTCTCTCATCTTTGGTCGCCTCCTCGGTTTCGTCAATGTCAAGATCTGGTTCCACAACGGGAGCCGGCGCCGGACGCTCGACCGCGACAGCGGCGACAGGTTCATCCGGTGACTGCGCCTGGAGCTCCTCAAGATTGACAATCGACTTGACCGTCAAAAAGCGCATGATCTTCTCATTGACCTTGAAAGTCGCGGAAATCGCCGCCGGCACATCCGGCCCTGATTCATAGAGAAAGTGCGTGTAGTGCCCCTGCTTCTGGCGCTTAATCTCATAAGCGAAGCGTCGGACGCCCCAGCGCTGGGTGTGGATGATCTTACCGCCGCTGGACTTGATCAGGTCCTCGACGGTTTTGATTTCTTTGTCCAGTTCGGAGTCATCAAGCTGAGAACTGGTAATGAAGGTGGTTTCGTACAGTTGCAAGCAGGCAACCTCCCTTCGGACTTAGGTTCACCACCAAGGTTCCCGATCACAGTCGGGAACAGGGACGTTAGTTAAACTTGTTCATCGCTGCCGCGATTCCGCGATAGAGCGCGAATTCGAGACAGGAAACACCCAATTTGAGGAATTCGGCCAGATTGTCAAGCTCTTCCTGCGCGAATTCCTGCAAAACGAAATCCTCGAAGGGCACCCCTTCCGGGCAGGGGCCGACTCCCATACGCAGCCGGGGAAACTGCGACGAGCCTAATTCTTCGACAATCGAGGCCAATCCGTTGTGGCCGCCATCGGAGCCATTGGCGCGCAGCCGCAGCTTGCCGAATGGCAGCGCGAAATCGTCGCAGATGACCAGGATTTCTTTGGGTAAGAGCTCGAACCGATTGGCCAGGGTCAGCACCGCTTCGCCGGATAAGTTCATATAGGTCTGCGGCTTGGCGACATGGAGATGCTCGCCTTTGACCCGCAGGGTGGCGAGATGGTAATTCGTTTTCTCCTCGGTGATCCGGCCTCGTTTTTTAGCGAGGTAGGCATCGACGACCATAAACCCGAGATTGTGGCGGGTCGCTTCATATTTCCTGCCCGGATTCCCGAGCCCGACGATCAGTTTGATCATGGGGGAAGGAAGGGATTTGGGGGCTGATGGTCAAGATAGAAGTGGCTGGGCGTTGTGTCAGGTGTTGCGATTGACCGCGACAGCGGGCAGTCGTGTCACCTGACACTTGATGAGCGCGGCAGGTCACAATCTCGGCTCCACCTCGATCAGGACCTGCCGCAACCGGGCTTGTGCGCGGCAGACTTCCTCGTCTGCCAGCGTAGGTTTGGCGGCAGATCCCGAGTCAAGCACGGGGCATGCGTAGGCATCTGCCGGGCACAGCAGATTCTGTACCCCACCCAGAACTGGGATGCGGCAGCATCGCAGTGTCGGGTGGGATTTTCCGAATTCACACCCGGTGTCTCGCCTCAAAGTCTATTCGTAGGTCGGCGTTCCGACTCGCGAGTCCTTGCGAGCGAGGAGAAACCCGACAATTCTGATTGAGCAGAATCCCTGCTTGTGATGAATTGTCGGGTTTCTTGTTCTTCGCTAAGCTCAGAACTGCGGAACCCGACCTACGAGTGAGCTTCGCTCACCGCGACCTGAGATCGCGGCCACCCGCCCGCATGTGCAGTACTACGCAATTGTCTGGAATCGGGTTGCAAACGGAACGGGCCTACACTATTTTGCTCGAGTAGGTTCTTGCCCAACTTAGTGCAATGGTAGCGAACCTGGAGGTTAGAGAATGAAATGGGGTAGCGGAATCGCATGGTGTCTGGCGTTGCTGTTGTGTACCGTCGCGCTGGGAGAGGATCTCGTTTCTAATGTCGACCTGGACTTGCAGCAGGTGTACCTGCACTTCATGGGTGTGCCGCTCGCTGATAATGTGAAGCTGCTACAAATTGAAAGAACAGAGAGAGATCGCGACGTTGCGTCCGGGTCTGATTCAGTGAGCAGTATGACCTACCGAAATTCGAGCACCGGCACATTCCCGGATTCAGTTAAGTCAACGAATGGCATAAACAGTGCAGACTCCGCGTCAGTTCGACAGGACAGCCTCGCCCGCGAGATATCAAGGGACCGCCTTGGTAAGTTCGCCGATCATCCAGCGATTTGGATCAGGAACGATGGTGACGTTGCTCTGCAGGTCTTTATCAAGTTTGAGGGCCGGAATTCTGATCTAGAGATAGCCGGAGCCAAGGTCTATTCTATCGAAGGATCGACAGCCAGCTTCGTTCCGGCCGAATTCCCGATTCGACTTCTTCCCCAGATTTGCCTTGTCCCCGGCGTGGTTCGTGTTTACACCCCTGGGGTACAGGCCATCCCCGAAAGATAGAGCCTGGAATCGAGACTCCCCGTTAGTTCAGCAGGTTTGCGCCAGGCATTCCGATTTGCCAAAGTATGGCTTGCGGCAGATGTGGGCATCTGCCGCGCACGTCAAGCGGCAGGCCGCTTGGCCTACGAATTCAGCAATCAGGGGCGCTGTTGTTGTCGGTGTCGCAGGGGGGCGGGCCGCTGCCGAAAATGTACTGGATCAGATAGACTGCGTCGGTGATGTTGACGACATCATCACAATTGGTGTCGCCGGAGAGATAGGGGAGAGGCTCCGGGCCTTCGCTGAAGATGTATTGAATCAAGTAGACTGCATCGGTGATGTTGGCAACCCCATCAGCGTTGGCATCGCCGCAGAGGTATTGCGGGCCGCTGAGCGAGAGCAACATTACCTCGTCGAAACAACTAGCCAGATAGGTGTTCGAGAGTTCGATATAGCCGCTTCTCGGCATATAGGGCAAGAGCGAATCGGAATGCTCGAAAATCGTTTCGCCATCGCGGGTGGCGGTCAGGTTGTCACCTTCGATGCGGATGCTGAGCGTGTGCCAGAGGCCATCCTCGCCGGTCCATTCGCTGGAGTCAATCGGGAAAGACTCATTGAAAACCCACTGCTCGGCAATCACACAGATGCAGACTAGTTGCGAAATAGTCTGATCATATCTGAACAGCAGGACATTGGCATCATCGCAGTACCACTGCAGGCGGCGCTCGATCCCTACGCCCTCGTTATCGGCGAGGTAGCATTTGGCGGACAACTCAAAACCGGCGTCGAATTCCAGCGGAC
>JBDRQZ010000293.1:0-3490 GCA_043826025.1 bacterium
TCGCCGTGCTGGCCGCGGTGACGCTGGCCGCGCAATTGACCGATCCCTACGAGGTTCTGCAGAAAAATTTCGAGGCGCTCGGTGGTCTCGACAAACTCAAAGCGGAGCAATCAAGCTATCTGGAAGCTGAGCTGGACCTGGTCGGGACCGGTCTCAAGGGCACTGTTAAGGTTTGGCAGGAGATGCCGCAGCGCAAACGGGAAGAGGTCGATCTCGTTGTCTTCCGCAGCACTGAGGGTGACAATGGCAAATACGCCTGGGAAGCGGATGCCAACGACAAAGTACGAATTGTTAAAGATGAGTCCAGTCTGGCGCGGCGCGAAGTTGAGCGACTGCTGCATCTCTACCGTTATGCCGATCCGAGCGCTCCTGAGTTCACTTTGGAGCTGAAGGGAATCGACACGGTCGGGACTACCGCCTGTTATGTGCTGAGAATAGCCAACACGATCAATTCTGACATCCGTGTAGTGTACATCGATGCCTCAAGTTTCTTGCTGGTGAAGTCAGTCGACACCCACCCGGATGAGGAGATCGAGACTCTATATTCCGACTATCGCGACATTGATGGCGTCCTGCATCCATTTCGGCAGGAGATGACTGTTCTTCCCAACAACCAAGTAATCGCGCTGACCGTGACCGAATTCCAGGTCAACCCAGAAATCGACATAGCGCTCTTCGAACCGCCGCAGGAGGTTGCCGATTTCCGCATTGTGGACAGTGTCGCCGCCGCGAACGTGCCATTTGAGTTCATCGAGAACCACATCTTTCTGCCGGTGACGATCAATTGCGAGCGGCGACTCTGGGTGCTGGACAATGGCGCCGGCGTGACGGTGCTCGACCGAGCCTATGCCGAGGAGTTGGGTTTGCAGCCGGAGGGTCAACTTCCGGGGTCGGGAATCGGCAACACCGTCGAGTTTGGATTCGTCGAGTTGCCGGAGTACAGCCTGCCCGGATTGGAGTTTTCTTCACAAAGGGTAGCCGTCTTCGATATGACTGATCTGAAAAAGAAGATGGGTCTCGATGTGGTCGGGATCCTGGGCTATGACTTTCTCTCCAGATTCGTGACCCGAATCGACTATGCTGGCGAGCGACTCTCTTTCTTTGATCCTGCCGCTTTCGCTTACCGCGGTAGCGGAGTTGTGCTCGACGCGCCGCTGGAGGAGCACGATCACACAGTGCCGATGGCGGTGGACGGTATCTACAACGGCCAGTGGCGGCTCGACACCGGAGCCGGCGGCTGCTCATTCCACCAGCGCTATGCGGCTGAGCATGATCTGCTCAAATGGCCCGGAGTCGAGCGACTGGCGACCGGAGCCGGGGGAACACTGGAGAACCGGGTTTGCCGCTTCGCGGAAATCGAGTTTGCCGGATTCAAGGTCCCTGACCCGCTGGTCACCGTAACTACGGAAGAGAGCGAGGGGGCCTTCACTTGGAGCGACAAAGTCGGCAATATTGGCAATTCGCTGCTGCGAAACTTCGTGATCTGGCTCGATTATGAGCGACAGCAGGTGATTGTCGAGCGTGGTGCGCAGTTCGGTCAGGAATTCCTAATCGATGCCAGTGGACTACAACTACTGGCTGACACCGATTCGACCGCCGAGATCTACTTCGTGGCGCCCGGCACGCCTGCCGAGAAGGCCGGTCTGCAGATCGGCGATCGCCTGTTGACGATTAACTCGATTCCAATCGTCCGACTCGACGGATTGAACGCGCTGCGAACTCTGCTGCGGGAAAAGTCTGGGACCGAGTATTCGCTCTCATATCTCCGGAACGGCTCGCTGAAAAGCTGTAAGCTTAAGCTACGAAAGCTTCTCTAAGGGCTGACAATCCTCTGGTGAGGCAGGGGCAGGCAACCCATCTGAGAACTATGCAAAAGTCGTAACTGCTTGCTGCAACTCGCTGCGTAGCACTCAATATCCACGACTGTAGTGTACTCGCAGCTCCGCCGCTGCACCCTGTTTAAGTTCATTGACTGCCGCTAGTTGTAAAGTGTGCAGAATCTGCACAGCCGGATGCTCTCTGACGGTCGGGGCTTTGCTTCTGCTTGTAGGTGAACAGAAGTATCTGCCTGTGATTTGAGGGAAAGGAGAACCTATGAAACGCGCTACGTTGATGGCCATGCTCCTGGCTATCACCTGCCTCTTGGCCGTACCGGCCTATGGCGGAGTCTACACCTACTCGCCGGTTCCGGACCAGTTGTGGGAGTTGGAGCACCAGTGGGCCTACGAGTGGGGAATCGAGTGGACACACACAGATGAAGTCATCACCAATGTCGTCTTGACTTTCGACAACATCTGGGACTGGACTCCAGAGATAGACAACCTCTGGACTCATCTGCTCGACGATCCGCTGCTTGGCACTCATCGCTACTGGGACAACGAGGGTGGCGGCGACTACTACAATGGCGAAACGCTGGTCGGCCTCTGGCATGATCCCAACGGCGGCAGCCCGACCGGGTTCGATCTGATCTACGATTTCAGCAGCCTGGGTCTGGTCGATGATTTCGCGCTGGCCGCGCTCGATGGTACGGTGGGCTTCGGTATCGACGCCGACTGTCACTACTACAATGACGGTGTTGAGCTGAAAGTCTATACCGAGTGTTCGACTGTTCCTGAGCCGGGAACGATGGCGCTGCTCGGTATCGGTCTGCTCGGTGCCGGTGCTACCCGACGCTGGAAAAAACGCTAACCACTTCTGAGACTTGCTGCAAGGGACGCCGTAGCAAACGGCGTCCCTTCTTTTTTGGTCAGCCGCAGAGCCCTCGATGCCTGAGGTAGGCGTAGATGAAAGAGGTGATGACGGCCACTGTGAAGCCGACGATGCTGACAATCATGTAGCGTCGCTTCAAGGGGTCGCGCCAGGCGGCTCGGAGCGAGGCGGCTATTCTTCGAATCAGCCCGCCCAGCGCATTGCTCGGTCTGTCAGAACCTTCTTTCAATCCAGCAACCAGAATA
This sequence comes from bacterium, assembly GCA_043826025.1. Classification (GTDB taxonomy): domain Bacteria; phylum Zixibacteria; class MSB-5A5; order CAIYYT01; family CAIYYT01; genus JBDRQZ01. The sequence goes on from JBDRQZ010000293.1 coordinate 2,955, forward strand.
CGACGACAAGCGAAAGTGCGCCTACCAGATAGAATACTCCGCCCCATCTAACTTGTCGATAGGCGCGAGTCGTTTCAAACCAGGCTCGAATCTTCTCGCTCCCGAGGAAATAGAACTTCGGGCTGAGGAAGAAGCAGGAGGGCGCCTCATCGGTTCTCTTCCCACTGCCGACCACCTGCAGGAAGAAACCAACGACCATTCCAACAATCCCGATCGCCAATAGCGCCATTCTGATCATATTCATACCTCCCATTTTCTGGTGGCTTCACTGAGAGCCGACTTAGTGCGCATATCATCTCAACATCTCGCAAGCATGATTGTAGGCCGAGTCGCCACATCGCCGGTCCATTGGCCAAGCTTCACAGTAGTGGAATCTCCACCCCAAGCGTCAGCAGCACTCCCCCGACAAGCCTCACCAACTTCTTCGTTTTGTCCTCCCTTGCGCGTCACTCACGTGAGTGACGTTTGTCAATTCTCTCAACAGGTCGATAAAGCGTTCAGTCCCTCATCCACCAATAGACCGCCGAGCTAAGCAA
>JBDRQZ010000294.1:0-2325 GCA_043826025.1 bacterium
GTCCGACCTCGGAGATTGGGATTTTCCAGATCGGCAGCACCGGCCTCCCACCGGTTGCCAACCCCTCGGAGTGGTTTCTGGAGGAGTACCCCGCCGAAGTTCCCGGCCGGGTCGTGGTTACTGCCGTTGAGGGTCAGCGACCGATCCTGCTCGAATTGCAGGCGCTGGTGTCGCGCACGAACTTTGGCTATCCGCAACGGGTATCGTCCGGATTCGATCTGCGGCGTCTTAACTTGCTGCTCGCGATTTTGGAGAAACGTCAGCGGCTCGAACTCGGCCAACAGGATGTCTTCATCAACTTGGTCGGTGGCCTGCGGCTCGAAGACCCCGCGCTCGATTTGGGACTTGCCGCCGCGGTGATATCATCACTTGAAGATGTGCCGATCAAAGAGAAACTGGTGGTCATCGGGGAACTGGGACTCTCCGGTGAAGTGCGCGCCGTGTCTTATGTCGAGCACCGGGTGGCTGAGGCCAAGAAACTTGGTTTCACTGAGATTATTCTGCCGAAGCGCAATCGAAGTGGCCTCAAACTCGACGGCGTCAAGCTGCATGGCATCGAGCGGCTGGCCGACCTTCCCGCGCTCGCCCTTATTTGACCAGGTAGGTTATTGCCTGCAAATAGGTCCCGAACGCGGAGGGATTGTCATCCCGCAGTGAGGTGAAGGGGAACAACTCGATCACGATCTGCCGATACTTGCCGGAGCTGGCGCCCGATTTCTCGGTGACCTCGAAATTGAAATTTCCCCCGGAACCGAACGCTTTCCATTCATGCAGGAAGGTGTCATCCTCGCGCTGCTGAACGTAGAGCTCGAAGAAGTTATCGCCGCCGCCGCTGCGGGCTTTGGTGAAAACAGTCACCGTGAATCGTTCGCCAGCGCCAATCTCCGGCAGATCGACCAACGGCACATAGTCCAGCGCCTCGCGCGGTCGGTAGACGAAGTCCCCCGCATGCAGTCTGAGTATAATCGAGTCGACTAATGGGACCTGCCCGACATAGTTCTCTGCCTGTCGCTGGCGCGCGACTGCGTAAACATCCCAGCCATTGTAATGGGCATCGTCGATACCCAGCAGCGCCGTCAACACATAGGTCTTACCGATGAGCTTCACATCTTTGGTGACCGCGACCTGATGATCGGCGGCGCTGACTACATGATAACGGCAATTGATCGTGTCATGAATCTCGACGATTTTCGCCGGCAGACGCAGAGTTCCTTCAAGCGGTGCAGTGGCACAGGGATTGCTACCGGTTAGCGTGTCGGCGGCACAAGAGTCGCGGAAGACAAAGGCGCGCGCATGATCGACGAATTCGACCGAGTAGTCTTCGGGGTTGATCACACCGAGCGCGCTGCTGCCTTCCGGCAATACCGCGCGTGCCGTGGTGTCGATCCAGACCTGCGGGAACATGTCCTGCGCATCGGCATTGTCGGTCAGCAGACGCGCGATCTCGGTCTTGTCGCTGCGGATTTCATCTTCGCTTTTGTCGCTACAAGAACTGAGCAACAACGAAGCTGAAACCAGGGCGACCAGTAATCCGGCTATTCTCATTTTGGATCCTCTCACCGTTTCAGCAATATGACGAATCGCAAGCCGATCTGCCCAATAATCTAACGCCGCCCGCGCGTTTTTTTCGCCCGCTCTTTGAGAGTCTTAATCTCGTCGCGCAACTGCGCGGCATATTCGAACTCCAGATTCTCCGCTGCCTGCTTCATTTGCTGCAGGAGGAAACTGATCTTGTCCTGGGTCGGCATCTCATCGAAGAAATCAGGCAGCAGCGGTCCCTCCGCTTCTTTCGGCCTGGTATCCGCGAAACGCGTCGCGGCCATGATCTCATCCCTGGTCTTGAACACTGTCTCGGGGGTGATCCCATGTTCGCGATTGTATTCGAGCTGAATCTCGCGGCGGCGGTTGGTCTCCGAAATCATCTTCCGCATCGAGTCGGTGATCCGGTCCGCATACATGATCACTTCGCCCTCGACATTGCGCGCCGCCCGTCCCGCCGTCTGCATCAGGGAGACCTCGGAACGCAGAAAGCCTTCCTTGTCGGCATCGAGGATCGCCACCAGCGAGACCTCGGGCAGATCGAGACCTTCACGCAGCAGATTTATCCCCACCAGCACATCGAAAGCTGCCAGCCGCAGATCGCGCAGGATCTCCGTGCGGTCAATTGCATCGATCTCGGAGTGCAGATAGCGCACCCGGATATTGACCCGGGCCAGATAGTCGGAGAGGTCCTCTGCCATTCGTTTGGTCAGTGTGGTTACCAGCACTCGCTCGCCGCTTTCAGTGCGCTTGCGAATCTCGCCGATCAGATCGTCGATCTGGTTT
>JBDRQZ010000295.1:0-2102 GCA_043826025.1 bacterium
CAGGATACTGGGTGGTATCGCTCAAAAACACGGTTCCCAGGGTGTGAAATGAATCCACCTCATCGCGGTAATAGGTCAGAAAGTTGACCAAACAGCCTGAAGGGCAGTCACCCCAGGCTTCATGCAACAAGAAACGCATCTGACCCTCATGGATGAAGGGGTACAGATTGGGACCGTTGGAGTAGTTGCCCCCGTTCTCCGCGAAATCCACGCCCGGCAGATCCGTGTAATAAGAGGCGAGGCTATCAGAATTGAGTCTGCCGACAGACTTCAGATTCACCACTGATTTGATGCTGTCGTCTGTTTCATACACTCGTACAACTGTCGCCCGGTACAGGGCGTTTAGTGAATCCCACACAATGTACGAACCTTGGTTTATGGCAGCGGAACTCGCGCTGTCATAGAATACCCAAATATCAGACGGCTGAGGGCTCATGCGAAAGAACGTGGTATTCAACCCCGAAGGTGCTCCTCTGTCATACTGATTCCGCAGGCGATTGACTGCACTGTCACAGTGCAGATACAGCCACTCCGGCGCTACCAGTTCCCCTGATAGCCACAGCGCCATTTCCTCAGCTTCGCGGCTCAGCCTCGGGGTCTGTGCCAGACGCGCTTTGAGTTCCGCCAAAGGATCGGTATTCGATTCCGGCCCGGTGGAATCGTCATTGCAGTTGGCGATCAGGATCGCTGCCGCCAGCACCCCTGTCATAAGAATGCATCTTGCGAACATATGCTAAGCCCTCCTGCGCGACCTTTTGCCCTAAGGACGAAAATCAGAGTCTAGTGTGCAATCGAAAATCTACGCCGAACTCGATACTTTCCTCCGCGCGATATACCAGCCCCAGCCAGTAGGTCGGGTTCCGCAGCTCTTCGCGGAGCGGAGAACAAGCAACCCGACAATTCATCACGGGCGCAGGCTTGTCCACAATTGAAAGTGTCGGGTTTCTCCGCGCTCACCGGTGTTCGCGCTCCGGAACCCGACCTACGAATTAGCTATCTTCCGTCTCGTGATATACCACCCCCAGAGCAGGCAGGGAATCAGCGCCGAGGCTGCCATTAGATACATCGCGCCACTTAAGCCGATTGTGGGGAGGTCGACCAGCACGCCGGTGTAGGCTGCGCCGGCGCTGCTCGCCAACAGCGCCATCGCCAGCTCTGTGGCAAAGACGCGACCGCGTACCTGTGGCGGCAACAGTTGCATCAAGAGTTGCGTCGAGAATACCCAAATCGTCCCACCACCGGCACCCCGGATCATCGTGCCGAACATCAATAGGACAAAGTTGTGGGCGAGCCCCATGAGCCCCACACCAACCGTCAGCAGCAGAAAGCCGACAACAATGGCGCGGCGCAGCGGATGGTCTCTGTCGCCGGTGAAGATGCGCGCGATAATCGGCCCGATACCAGTCCCCACCCCGACTGCGGCGAACAGCAGTCCCATACTGATGCCGCCCTCTTTGCCGATCGGAAACACCTGCTGGGCCAGCGCCACCTGCACCACCGCCATCCCACCGGCAACAGTCAGTGAGACGGCAGCTTTCAGGATAGAGATTCTAAAGATGTCGGCGTGCTGCTTGAGATAACGCAGTCCATCGACATACTTGCGACTGGCGGCGGCCATCCCCTTCACGATATGCTGGTCCAGGTCGGTCGGCAGATAGTGCACCATTGCCATGAAACCTGCTGAAACCAGGAAGGTCAGGGAGTCGATGGCAAATGCCGCATAGACTCCCATACCGCCGGCGACCAGTCCTCCCAAACCGGTGCCCAGCGCCAGCATCACCGACCAGGTTACCGAAGTCAGCGCATTGGAAGCGCCCAGTTCGCGGTCTGTGACAATACTCGGTAGAATTGCGTTGCGGGCCGGAAAGAAAAAACCACTGATCGCGAGTTGCACCGCCGAGAGAGCATAGAGCAGCCAAACATCGCCGGCGGACCTGACAAGAAAGAAGCCCAACACCACCACAGCGCGGCTCAAATCGGTAATGATCAGCAGATGTTTGCGGTTGTAACGATCTGCCACCACACCGGCAATTGGACTGACGATCACCGGCGCCAGCCAGCGCACGATAAAGAGGCCGCCGACGGCAACTCCGGAGTTAGTC
>JBDRQZ010000296.1:0-3793 GCA_043826025.1 bacterium
GCCTCGAGCACGCGCGAGTCTTTGATCCCCCGTCGCTCGATCTGGGTCTCGACCATACTCTGCCGTTGGAAGTAGAAGGTGTCTTTTGTTTCTGAGTCTCTCATCTCTGCCCTGTCACCACCAGCCGCCGGCAATCCAAACATTGTCGACAGCCAGATCAACACTGCCAGTCTGCGCAACAACCGCAGACCATTCGTATTTCTTGCCAAATAAGACAATTCTGCACCTCGCAGCAAGTAAGCTTCACGGCTCCGGGTGTCAATAGATTTTGGCAGTACGGGGGGTGCAGAATCAGAGCCAGCCGCTGGCAATCGTGGCTTCGCGGATCAGGGCGTGGGCCGCCCCCGGTTCTGAACAATCGCAAGGAGCAAAAGCGCAGAGCAGAGTGGAAGAGAGCCTAAGCCTGGCTCTGGTCGAGACTAACAGACTCGGCTCGCGACGGTCATAGGCCGGTGAGCGCCAGCCCGGCTTGATCTCGAATTGAAGCTCGCTGGAGAGCAGCACCAGCAACAAACTTTCACCCTGCGGCAGTCGCAGCAGCAGATTGCGCGAATCAAGGGGGGTAAGCTGCAGGTCTCCGGTATGGAAGTTGATCTCCACTTGGTGTTCCGCATCGCCGCGTAGTTCATCTTTGATCAGCAGGATCTGCGCTTTCCTGTCAAGATAGAGTGCGCGACGGTGTCGCACCGGATCATCAAGGCGACGGTAGCCATCATGTTCAGCCACGGCGAGATCGGCGGTCTCGCTCTGCTGCCACAAACTCACACGCGCGGTAGCATCGGGCCGCAGAACAAAGGGCAGATTGGTCACCGCCCGGCGCTGCTCCTGACCATCAATCATGATCGTATTGTGCGCAGCGGTGCCGCGAAACTCACGCCGGATCGGCTCGCCACTGCTGTAGCTGAAGGTTCCGGGATCGATCAGAACTTCCTGCCCGGCGAATCTCGCGGTCAGGCTGAGCAGGTCATTGTGTTGATGGGTTCCGGTGGGATTAGTGCGTTGGGTGTCGGCAAGAAAATCAATCTGCCACAGATCTGTCTGCAGTCGACAGAGACCGCTGCTTTCGAGATGGTAGGAACCACCGGTCGACGCCGATTCTGCCCTGGGTGACTCGCACTGCTGACCGCCGAAGGCCAGATACTCCTCAGCCGCTGACACGCAGTCGCCGTTTAGTCCTCTGTTCAGCAAACGTCGCCCGACACGAACCACATCGCGGAAGACGCGCGGGTCGCCACCGCACCAATTTGTCAGCCGCAGCTCCTCGCTGTCCCCCCAGGGGAGGATTGTGCCGTCGGGTTGAAGATAGCGAGAGAGCACCTCCAGCATCTTGCCGAAGCGCTGACGAAACGATGGCGTGAAACTCCAGTCGCAACGGCTCTCCAGGAGCAGCGCGTGCATGACCAATTCGGCCGCGAAGCCATGGTAGGCCAGCGAGGATTGCCGCAGCAACCCATCATTGTCGAATTGGTGAAGCGCCTCCGATTCCAACTCACGCAAAGCGAAGTCCCGCCACTCCCGACCTGATCTCAAGTCACTCCGCAACTCGCCCAGGTAGAGTAGCCCCACCAGGTTGGCGAGGTAATGATAATCATTGAAACCATGACAGACCGATTGCAGATGAGAACGAATGAAAGCGCCGGTTCGGGTCAGCTGGCGCAACAACAAATCCGCAAACTCCGGATTGCGAGGCCAGCGGCAGTCGACAATCTGATAGGCCTGCAGCCAGTTGATTGCCCGGATCGCGCTCTCCGCCGGACTGGTCCAGTTGATTCCTTTGCCGACCGGATTCTGAGCAATCCAGGACCGGATCTGCATCTCAGCTTCGTTGGCATAATCGGCGCGTGTCTCAAGCTGCGAGGCCAGCGCCAGCGGCACCAGATGCTGGAAACGCGAGAGCGCCCGGACGCGGCGCTGATCGGCGCCGCTGGAGCATCTGCAGGTGCAATTTCGATGCGGCCCCTTCTGCTGCCATTGTTTGCCGGTGCGGGGATCGCGCTGCCAGTCGATTTCCTCGCCTAACCAGACTTCGAAACCGCCCAGCGTCGTAACCTGATGCAGCAATGCGGCGCGCGCCAACGTGACTATTCTAGCACATTCCTCTGGAAACATGCGGCTCAGTCTGACGACGAAATCATCCTGGCTCACTGCCTTGACTAGCAGTGGAAAGCGCTTAAGTGGATGTGCCGCCTCGGCCGGTCGGGGGAAGGTGATCTTGGGAACGGTATTGGACTGATCGGCACGGGTCTCATCTGTTGACGCGGAAGTTGTTGCCCTCTCTGTCAGGAGACCCGTTGACATTTAGCCTGCCCCTTCGGTTATCGTTGGCGGCTGGCTGTAGTGCTGAGGTCCCGCCATGGCAAATGGCAGGAAGCTCTCCCGATGCTCGGCGAGAAAGTCAGTTGCCCGCTGAAAGTCTTCATCGCGACCGATATCTAACCAATGTCCGCTGAAAGGATATGACTGAACTATCTGTTGCTGGTCAAGCAGCAGCCCGACCAGATCGGGCAAGTCGAAACGCTGCGCCTGCGGGATCAACGCCGGCACCGACGGCGAAAAAACATAGATCCCCATGCTGACCTGGAAATTGTGTTCCGGTTTTTCATGGTAGGCGGTCAGGTGTCCGGTCGAGTCGGTCTCCAGCACACCGAGGTCAACTTTGACCATCTTGCTGAAGGTTGCAATCGACAACTTCGCCGCCGCATCGAGATGACTTCGGTAGAATGCGCGGTAGTCGAGATCGGTGAGGATGTCGCCATTCATCACCAATAGCGGCTCATTGAAATTATCAAGCCGCGCCAGCGGGCCGACAGTGCCCAACGGCTGCTCCTCGCGCAAATAATCGATCTGCACATCCCAATGCGAACCATCGCCGAAGTAGGCTTCCAGCAGCTGACTGAGATAGCCGACCGCAAAGGTAATGCGCGTGCAGCCATAATGCCGCAACTGGCGAACAATGATTTCTGCGATTGGCTGATTGCCGACGGGCAGCAACGGCTTGGGCAGAACTGTGGTGTATGGTCTGAGTCGAGTGCCCTCTCCTCCGGCCAGAATCACAGCTCGCAATCTAACTCCTCCTGCTGCCTGGTTCGGAATCGGCGCGTGGTGCAACCGATTCAGCGAAGACCCGTCAGTGTCTGTATTGCAAGCTTTGTGCCGGACGATGCGCCGGAAAGTCCAAGCTCTTACAAGTTATGATCTTAGCGAACTTGCCTGGGGCGTGCTTCGGCGTTGTCTGGGAACTTTTTTCCGGGCTCCGGGTCAATGCTCGCGCTTGCGGCGATCCTCGTAGCGAGCCGCGACGATGCGATGGAGGCCGACAACTGCCAGTCCGACCGCAATCCCCAGCAAACCGCCGCCGAGAACATCGCCCGGATAGTGGACACCCACCACGATCCGCGAGAAACTGACCAGGGAGGCAAAACCGAACCAGAGCCAGGTTAGACCGGGGTGACGCTGACTCAGGAGCGCCGCCTGCGCAAAGGTGTTGGCGGCGTGTGCCGAGGGAAACGCCAGCCCCGCGGAGCAGTCGACCAGCAGATTGACGTTGGGCAGCACATGGCAGGGTCTGATCCTGCCGACTAACGACTTTATCAGATGTGCGGAGAGTTGATCCGAGAGTGCCACCGTAATGATGCAGAGCACGGCCGTCATCCGGCCCTTCTTGCCACCCAGGGTTGCGAGTCCGATCAGAATCAGCAAGAAGACGCCACGCACAAACCAGCTATCGGTGACCAGCGGCATAACGAAATCGAAAACGGGGTTTGCCAGCGAGACGTTGATGAACAGAAACAGC
>JBDRQZ010000297.1:0-3318 GCA_043826025.1 bacterium
AGAGCGAGAGTCATCGCACTGATGACTCTCGCCCTGGTAAGGTCTTGTTAATCCGCCGGTTCGCTAGCAGTCCTGTACGCCGTCCCCATTCGGGTCGGCGGGCGCGGGGCCACCGCCGAAGATATAGGCCACCAGATAGACGGCATCGACAACATTTACCGTGCCGTCGCAGTTGACATCCCCGGAGGGCATCGGCAACGGTGGCGGGCCGCCCGCAAAAATGTAGCTCACCACATGCACGACGTCGGCGATATTGATGATCTCGTCGGAGTCGGCATCGCCGCAAATATAGGGACCGATACACTGGAAGAGGGTTACCTTGAAGTCGTCAAAAGCAGCCTCAACTGTCGCATCGGAACCGGCATCCGAGGCCACCACCTTGAGCCTCATCTGGCTGGTCGGCGTCAGGAAGTCGCCGACCCAGAAAGAGTGCTCGAACCAACCGCCGGAGGCCTGCAGCACCGGCCCGACGGTCTCGACCAGCGTCCAGTATGTACCGCCGCTGTTTGAGATGTAGACTTGCAGGGCATCGCTGTATGGGTTGCTGCCGCTGCTATTGGAGTACCAGCGCGCATAGCTGATTACGCCATCGCCGGTCGCCATCGAGAAAACCGGCGAGAGCAAACTGGTGGCGCCGCCATCGACATCGGAATCGCCATCCTGATTGCAGGTCAGGTAGCACTGACCGGAGCCATCGAAGTCGGCCGCCGGGTCGCCGCGATCACCGCCACCAACCGGAATGCCACGCTCCCAGGCGCCATCCATTAACGTCGGATCGCTCTGCACCATCCAGCCCTGATCGAGTTCGAAGTGGTCGACGAATTGGGGCGCCAACTCTCCCACCAAGGAAGCGTAAGGAGTGGATGGGCCGGTAATCGGGGAGTAGACAGTGCCGGAATTCTCACCGTTCGCGCTGAAATAGAATTCGAACGTATCTTCGCACAGCGCCGCCGGCAGCACCGCCTCAAAGAGGTTGCCGCCAAGATCACTCATCAGCACAGTCTCATAGCGGCCGCCGTCAAGTCGATAACGCAGTTTCGCGGAACCGTCGAGATAAGTGTCGGAACCCAGGATGATCTGCGCCTGCATCACACAGGTCGACTCCGGCATAATGCACTCCGGCGGTGTACCGATCATTTCGATCTGCATTGCCTGAGTGGTCGTCGTCATACACAAGTTGGGACTCCCCCAGAGAGCGCCCCACTCAAAAGTCTCATATTTGTCGTAATCCCAGAGCCCGAGGCTGTACATCTGCTGCAGCGCATACTGCAATGCGGCTCCCTGCGTGTATTCGCCGGAAGTCACCGCGGTGGTGAAGAAATAGTCGAGCGATTGGCTGGAGCCGTCAAGATGGTCCTGCCAACCGGGACAGCCGAGCGCAACCTTGGTCGCGCCGACAAAACCCACACCACCCTGCCCCAGCATGGCGCGACCGATATTGGGATCGTCGGTGTCGGAGTTGCTGCAGGCATCGGCGAAGATAATCGCCGGATAGTCGTCATTGAGTGAAGGACAGTCGGAGGACTCTATAAAGGCCGGTGCCCCCAGGCCCGCGATGTGCGCGGAGTAGGGCGAGCCATGTCCGGCCCAGTTGACAAAGGCGAAAGTGCCGTTCGGCCACACAGTCATGACATTACTCTGCAGCAGTGGATAATCGCAGGGATAGTTGGAATAGTAGCCGGAGTTCTGTTCATACAGGCGAGTCATGGTCCAGTCGGCCATCCATTCGTGCATCGCCGGGTTGGTCTTATATTCCATCATCACGGCGTTGTCGGTGTCAGCCCAGAAGTAGCCGCCCAGCAGCAGGATATTCTTCTTGAACGCCGGATCGGTGTTCTGCTCGAAGGCTACCGATTTCTCGCAGATGCTCGTCACCGTAGCGACCGCACTATAGGGAATGCGACCGACATTGACTTCGGCGTAGAAGTCAATATCGTCGCCGTTTTCGCCATACTGATGATCGCCATCATCATCCCAGGATTCCGAGTCGGGCAGCGAGAGTTCGGCGAAATAGAAGTCCGTTTCCGGCTGGCCATAGCCCAGATCCTGCGCACAACGCCGCATCGGCACATCGTCATAGTCGCCGACCAGCAGCACATCCTCGATACCCCACTGCTCGGCCGGGAATTTGTCGCGCAGGAAGGCACGCATCTTGGCAGCGAGATCATAGCCGGTGTAGTTGGAGCCGATCCAGTTGGTCGTCACAACTTCGACATTACGGCCTTTGGCAGTCTCCCAGTCGACCAGCGGCTGAACCGCATCGACCAACGATTCCAGAGTGATGATAACGAGATCATGCAGCCCGCGGGTCGGCCCCAGCAGCGGTTGCCAGGTGCTGGCTTGCTCGTAATTGAGCACCAGACGTTTGGCGATCTGCTCGGTACTCTCCAGGTTGTCGCCAATCACTCTGCTGTCGGCATTTGTGTCGTAAGTGAGATTGATTGTGATATCGGGATAGAAGGTCACGCGGCCAGATTTCGGCTGATACGCAAACGGCGTCACCCGGACATCGACCAGATTGTAGCTGCGATAGCCGGCGGTGCGCTCCAACACGACCGGCTGCTGAGGATAAGCATCATCGCTGTCATACACCGCCCGATAGTTGGCTTCGTAACGCGCTAGTTCAGCCGCATAGATGCCGGGGTCTTCATCCCCGATCACCCGTGGCAGCGGAGTTGGCTCAAGATTGTAAGTGCCCGGCAGCTCGATGCCGGCGCCGGTGGTAAATGACAAATCGATCAGCCGTGCGCCCGGTGGGATTGCGACTGCGAAGATTTTCGAAGGCAGCTTCGGTTTGCCCGCAACCAAAAGCCGGCCGAAATCTTCAAGATAGAGACGGTCGCCGTCGGCAACCTGCTTGATTGTGTACTCTCCGATGGGTACAGGCACGCTGAGACTTTCCACTGCGGCACCGGCGATACCGGCAAAGAACAGCACGAAAGCCACCGTGCAGGTTAGAACACTGTGGCGCATGAGCATTTCTTTCTCCTCCTAGGAGTATTCCAAGGGCTCGCGAGTATGGTCGTAGCAACCTTAAAAATAGCCCTAAATCGCCATTCTGTCAATGTTTAACTGGACAAAACGGGCGATTATAGAGTAATTAGGTAGATAATGTCGGCGCTGGTCAGCAAACGCGAGGGTTATCTGAACTGAAGGAAATCTGGTGCGTTCCCGTTTGCCGATCTCGGTTGAGCGCGGATAGAGCACGATTTCGGGGACCTGCAGTTGAATAGGGGCGTCGGCGACCTCACCTACCATGCGGGCGACATCGGCAGTCTCGATCTTCTGGAAACGCTCCGGGGAATCGTCATGAATCCG
>JBDRQZ010000298.1:0-6921 GCA_043826025.1 bacterium
GTTGGTGATCACCAGATCGGACTTTTGCGCCCGGCGTCGGGCGCGGAAAGCGTAGCACTCCAGATAGTAGGGGCAATGCTGTCCGAGGCAACCCTGCTCGTCGATTGTAACCTGCGCTGTCAGGACATCGGCCTCGGCTCGGGTCAGCAATTCCACTTCGGCCAGGTCGCCACTTGCGGTTTCCTCCTGCCAGATTTGCAGGGCCAGTTGCGCCTGAACCTGCTCCGAAGTCAGGTTGGAGTCCACCTCCCCCAGCCAGGACTTGTAGCGCAGCAGGCACAGGTAGTTGGCGATCCCTTTGAGCAGAGCCGCCTTGAATCCGGGCGGCAACAGCCGCCGCAGTTTGCGCAGATCGGAGAGGAAAAGCTGTCCCTGCAACGACTTGGTGCGGGTCACCACGATCGCTCGGCTTTTGGTCGCTTGAATCGCCGCGACTGTGGGCAAGAGATAGCCGATTGACTTGCCGGTGCCAGTGGCAGCCTCAGCCAGTAGAAACTGCTCCGACTGCAGCGCTTTGCTGACTGCACTGGCATAACGCGCCTGCCCCTGGCGCAGTTCGAAGCCCTCGATCAGTTTCTCGCCCTGTTCACGATCGGCTAACAAATCGCTCGTCTGCTCCGGCGACAGAGTCTCGCCATCGGTTAGAGCACTGTATCTGTCAAGGTCGCTGAACCAGGTGGCGTCGATATCGAATTCAGTCGCGGTCGCTGAGGGCTTGAGTTGGTCAATCCAGGCCGACCAGGGTGCTTTCGTTGACGCGGAGTGTTTCTTGAGTTGTCGGAGTTGGCCCCGCGAAAGACTGCGGGCTTTGCTCTCACAAATCTCGATCAGGCGCTGCAAGCGCAGTTCCGGCGAAGCGTCGAACTCAAGCCGGAAGGCAGCAGTCAGGTCACTCAGGCTGCGGGCGGCCAGCGTCGGAAAGAAAATCGCCAACAGCAGCCGCAGATCGACCAAGTCGCTGCGTTCCATAAACTGCCAGCAGTATTGCCAATCGGGAATCGCCGGCACCCCCTGGAGATCGCTAAACCAGTAGCCCGACAGTCCGGTCAGATCGAGAAAGAACTTGTCAATTCGCGCGGGCCGGGTCGTGACCGGTCGCAGATCGTCAGGGGCCGGTAATGACAGTGAGTCCTCTGCGCGTGCCAGACCGCCGCTGAGCGAGAATTGTTCAACGAGGAAGAGCCGATGGGGGCGCTCCTGTCCGGCGATTCGCGCCGTAACCAGAACCGCCGACTGCGGCTCTGCGCCGGGAGCTTTCCGCGCTGGCGTCAAAACCTCAGAGTGTTTGGTTTAGCCTGATATATGTAAGAGAGCGTCAGCTCCCCGGTATCGCGATTCAGACTGTCATTGCGCAGCAACGCATAGCAGTTGTCGGCATCGAGCAGTATGAATATCTCACCCGGATAGACCGGCAAAAGGTCGTCGGGCCGCGCCTTCAATTCACCAATCCGGACATCATCCAACTCACCGTGACGGCCCAGCCGAAAGAATCTTGTCTCGCGCAGGACGTTGTCGATCCGATGGGGCGAGGCGAGATGAGGCTGACCATTGATCTCGGTCAGGTAGATGTCATTTTCCAGATCGTTGGTGTAAACATATTTCAGCGACTTGAAAGAGAAACCGGAGTTTGGCCCGGAGAAGGATAGTTTGAGGACAATCGTGCCTGATGGTCGGGGAATCACCTCGACCTGATTCGTCGGCGCCGATTCGATCCGGCCCGGGTAGACCGTCCGCACGAAAACGTAGTAGCTCTTGCCATTGGTCAGATTTTCCAGGGGGAAACTCTCGCCTGCAATATTGGCGCCCGGCGCGCCGGGGTAGGGCTCCGCAGTCAGCGGTTTCAAGTCGGCGAGCAGTTCCGCTTCGTTGGGAACGCCGAGTACCGGCACAGCCGACACGTAGATGTTGTAGCCCATGATGACATCTTTACGAGTGCGATTAGTGTCCCAGAACAGATTGGCGCGCTGGTGGAAAACTTCAGTTCGCAGATTGCTCGGCGCGGGTCCGGCCTCCCGCGCCTGCGAGGCAGTCTCGCTGGCGGGAGCGCAGCTTAGCAGCATTGCTGCCAGCAGAGTCAGAAGCGCGGCGCATATGAGAAATCCGGCATTCCGCATCGGCATCATCGAGTGCTAGAGTTCGCGAGCCGGAGGGCCGGTGTAAGTGCAGTCGGTGTTTCCCAGTTTGCGCATCGGCCGTTGTGTGGTCTTCTCTTCATAAGCATGAGCAACCAGCCCGGCCACCCGCGAGATAATGAAAAAGCCCTTGCCTAGTCGCCAATCGAAGCCCATGTCGGAGATCACCGCGGCAATCGCGCCATCGACATTGATCGGCAGCTTGCGGCCGGAACTCTCCGCCAGAGTCTGCTCGATCGCCAGCGCCAACTCGACATGCCGACCGGCAAACTGCAGCTTTGCCGCCAGCGCAAACATCCGTGCGGTGCGGGGATCGGCAGTATGCAGCCGATGGCCGAAACCGGGCATCCGCTTGTTACTGGCTTTCAGATCGGCGACCAACTTGTTCGCCAGCTCGGCTGTCGAACCATCCTGGGCCGCCAGTTCCTGCATGATTCGCGCCGATTGTTCAATCGCGCCGCCGTGAACGTCGCCGATTGCCAGCACCCCGGCGGCCACGGCGGTATTCAGCGAGTTCCCGGCCGACATTACGGTACGCGTCGCCAGCACCGATGGTGGAGTAACACCGTGATCGACAGAGGAAACCAAAATCGCGCGCATCATCTCCGAGGTTTTCTCATCCGGCAACTCCCCCTTGAGCAGGAGGTAGATGACATCGCTAAACGAGGCCTTTTCCATCAGGGCGGCGACATCATAGCCGCGCACCCGGATCAGATTTGCGCCGATCTCACTGATGGCGCTTTCCCAGCTTGTCTCCGTAGCCATTATGATCCTGACTCCAGTTCGCGAATTCGTTCCATCTCATTGGTATGTTTGGGTAGATACTCGACCCAGCCCTCATGAAGTTCAGCAACAGTCTTTTCCAGAATGTACTCCGCCGCTGCCTCGAAGCTGTTTCTCTCGGACCGATAGAGTTTCTGAACCTTGAGCAGGCCAAAGGTGTCATAGAGGTAAGAGATCAGCGAGGCTGCCTCAATCGGGCGTCGCACTTCGCTGATCTGCTGGTAGAGGCTGTTGTCGGTCAGTTCGCTCACCGGATTCAGGGTGCCGTCGCTGAGAAAATTGAAGCAAGCCTGATTGTAGTTCTTGCCGCTGAAATCGAGCGCCAGCAACATACCCTCGTTGAAGAAATCGAATTGCGAGCGACCGGCAGGGAAGTTCTCGATCACATACTGGGGCATCATCGGACCATAGTTGGGGCCATAGCCATAGAAGAACTTCTTGCCGATATAGAACTGCTCCTCACGTCCGGTGTAGTGCCTCATGGTTGCTTCGTCGCGATAGCAGTAAAACTCAATCGGCTTGGGGTTTTCCCAGCCGAAAGCGGTGGCCACGGTGTAAAGCACCTGGTCAATGCGGCTGGCGAGCGCATCGGCCCGAAATGCGAGCGAATCGTCCGGTTGGTAGTAGAAAGTCACCAGCGGTTTGGTGATGATATTCCACTCAAAATCGGGTGCGGCGACACCGGTCGTCGAGTCGACGGCGCCCCGCGCTCCCATTTTCTGCGTTTTCGGCTCGTCACCGCCACAGGCCGCCAGGAGCAGCGACAGGGCCAGCGCACTAAACAGCAAAGCAAATCGGTATTTCATAGACTCTCCCTGGCTTTGATCGCCATCTAATTGGGCAATAATATAGAAGGGGCCGGCCGGCTGTCAAGGTCCGATGTGCCGGCGGAGCCGGGGCCGGATGGCTGTCAAGATCGGACAAAGGGACTTGTGGGAGACACCAGATTTATAGGCGCGCCGCGTCGTGGAGCAGTTCACAGAGTCATTCAACAGAGGGATCCTGTGTATCCGGGCAGAAGCGCTCAGGCCGATTGTTTCCTGGGCACCTCGATAGGAATGTAGACGAGCGCCTTGCTCGGGCAGAAGTGTGCGCAGACCGGATCGCCACCACACAGGTCGCACTTGACAATCATCTGCACCTGCTCATCAACGCTGCAACAACCGTAAGGACAGGCCGCCACACAGGCCCCGCACTTCACGCAGATCTCCTGGTTCAGTTCGACGGCCCCGGTCTCGGGATTCAGCTTCAAGGCATCAACCAGACATGATGCGACACAGGCCGGGTCCTCGCACTGCAGACAGGTCAGAGGAATCCAGAGGTCAGGATGTCTGCTCGGTAGAACCGTTATGCGCGACTTGCCCGGCTTGCCTTGATGGGAATGGGCAAAGGAGCAGGCGAGTTCGCAGGTGCGGCAGCCGGTGCAGAGGTTCGGAGTGACCACGAATCGCTTGTTCATTGCTTCACCTCCGGACGGGACCATGAAACAATCTCCGCCATCCTTGCTGCGGTCTCCTTGCGATGACAATCCTCGCACGTTTCGAAGTAGTCTTCCGGAATCCCACGGGTTTTAGTCAGAGCCGCAGCAAACTCTCGGGTTATCACCGGAGCGCCGCAGCTCTTACATTCAATCATCTCAAACTGACGATCCCAGATCCGACGCTGAAGACCATCGTCGGTGAACTTGATTACACTGGTGGGACAGACCTTGGCGCAGGCAAGACAACCAACGCAGTCGGGGGGAGGCTGGTTGAGCGGCGGGGCGATCACTTTGTCATGTCCCCGCAACGTAGTCGAGATGGCTGAGAACCCTAAGGCCGCACAAACGCGCGTGCACAGACCACACATGATGCAGTTATCACCATCGGGGACTACCTCGTAACTTGTGTGAGTGATGCCGTATTCCTCGGCCATTGCCTGCAACACCTCGGAGCCGGGACAGCGTGCCAGCAGCAGGTCAATCAAAGTCCGACGGATATTGATCACCTTCTCGCAATGCGTGGAGACGATCAGGTCTGCCTCGACCGGATAAAGACAGGAGGTGACATACCCTCTCCAGCCATCCCATGAATCCTTGGTGATCTCAACCGTGCATAGTCGGCAACTACCGCTCGGTTCAACCGCCTGGTGCTCGCACAATGTCGGTACTTCGATCCCGTGGCGGCGGATTACCGAAAGCAGCATCTCGCCATCTTCTGCGGTTACCACTTTTCCATTTATTGTCAGACGTACCATCAATCGCTCCTAAAGCACCTGGATTGCATGACGAGTGCAGACAGCATAGCAGGCTCCGCACTTGTCGCACTTTTCCTGATCAATAATGTGGACCTCACCTTTCTTGCCGGTGATAGCATGCACTGCACACGCGGTAATGCAGGCCAGGCAACCGTCACACTTGGCTGGTATCACTTCGTAGCGGATCAGTTCTCGGCAAACACCGGCCGGACACTTGTGATCCTCGACATGGGCCAGATACTCCTCTCGGAAGTAGCGAATGGTGCTCAGGAAAGGGTTCGGGCCCGACTTCCCCAGACCACACAACGACGAATCCACTATAACCTCAGATAGATGTTCCATTTTCTCAATTGTGGACGCATCTGCCTGGCCATCGCTGATCTTCTGTGACATGCCGTGAAGTTGATACAGCCCTTCCCGGCAGGGGAGACACTTACCGCAGGATTCTTCCACCAGGAAGTTGAGGAAATACTTGGCCAGATCCACCACACAGGTGCGGTCATCCAGGACTATCATGCCGCCCGAACCCATCATCGACCCCGCCTCGGTCAGAGTGTCGAAGTCTACCGAGAGATCGAGCTTCGATTCGGGAAGACATCCCCCGGATGGACCGCCCGTCTGCACCGCCTTGAACGGGCGATCATCCTGGATACCGCCGCCGATGTCGTAGATAATCTCCCGCAGGGTGGTGCCCATCGGCACCTCGATCAGCCCGGTATTACGGACCTTACCCACTAATGAGAAGGCTTTGGTCCCGGTCGATTTCTTCGTTCCGATTCCGGCATACCACTTACCGCCCTTTTCAATAATCTGCGGCACATTGGCAAACGTCTCAACATTGTTCAGCACAGTCGGTTTGTCGAAAAGCCCCTTCTGGACCGACCGCACGTATTTGGCGCGCGGTTCACCGACCTCGCCGGCAACCGATTTCATCAGGGCGGACGATTCACCACAAACAAATGCGCCGCCGCCGCGCGACACTTTGATGGAAAGCGAGAAATCTGTTCCCAGGATGTTGGCACCAAGCAAGCCTAGTTTCTCCGCCTCGGCAATTGCCAGTTGAAGATTCTTAACCGCCAGCGGGTACTCTTCGCGCACATACACATGCGCCTCAGTTGAGCCGACCGCGTAGGCACAGAGAGCCATCCCTTCCAGCACCGAATGCGGATCACCCTCCATGATACTGCGGTCCATGAAAGCGCCCGGGTCGCCCTCGTCACCGTTGCAGATGACATAATGCGGCCAGTCGTCGATCTTCCGGCAGGTGGCCCATTTGCGACCGGTGGGGAAACCACCGCCGCCGCGACCACGCAGACCGGATGAGACCACCTCATCGATCACCTGCTCTGGTTTCATCGTGGTCAGCGCCTTGGCTAACGCCTGATAGCCACCAACAGCTATATACTCTCTGATACTGTACTGGTCGATATGGCCGAGATTGCGCAGAGCGATCCGTTGCTGATGTGCATAGAATGGTATGTCCTGGTAGCGTTCGATTCTCTTTTCACTTTTCGGATCAGTGTAAAGCAGATCATCGATTGTCTCATTGTGGCGCAGAGTTCTTTCGACAATCGCAGCCACATGCTTGACCGTGACTTTGGTGTAGAAGATTCCTTCCGGCTCGATGACCACCAGTGGTCCCTGATCGCAAAATCCGTGACAGCCGGTCTCTTTAAGCGCCTGAACGGAGAAACCTTTGAGGTGTTTCTTCCTCAGGATAGCACGAAATTCCTCGACAATCTTGGTGGCTCCGTTGGCCAGACAACCCGGC
>JBDRQZ010000299.1:0-2061 GCA_043826025.1 bacterium
CCCTCGACGACACGTTTGGCAGCCGGAGGATTCTCGCTCGGTCTCTCGGCGATTACTCGGCCCACGGTCTTGTTGTTCGCGCTGCTACTGGGACTCTATCTGCTGTATAGATACTTGAAGAAACAGCAAACATCTTTGTCACAGGTCGCGCTCTTCTCGCTTGCAGTTATAATTCCGATTCTGCCGGTGACGATTCACAACTACACGGTCTCAGGTGAGTTTACGCTAATCGGCACCTACTCCGGGATGAATCTCTTCATCGGCAACAACAGCGAGGCGGATGGCGTTAGCGCAGAACTGCCGGGAGCTCGCCACAGTTGGTGGGGGATGATGGAGGACTCCAAGCAGATGGCAGAGGCTGATGTCGGGCATGAGCTGACGGCCGCCGAGCAGTCAGGCTATTGGACAAAACGCGCGGCCGCGGAAATCGTGTCCGATCCGGTCCATTGGCTCGCGCAGCTAGGGCGAAAAGCAGCGTTGCTTCTCTGGGGGGAGGAGCTGTCAAACAATGTCGAGCTCTATTTCTTTGCCCACCAGACTGCCATGCTGAAGCCGTTACTTTGGAAATTCGTGGTGCGCTTCCCCTGGGGTGTCATCTTGCCACTCGCGCTACTGGGCATGGTGCTTGTCTGGAGTCGGAGGCCGGAAATGACGGTTCTCTTGCTCTACCTGATCGGACTCTCGCTGCCGTTGCTCCTCTTTTTCGTCACCGCCCGCTATCGAGTGCCACTGGTGCCGGTGCTGTTGCTTTTTGCCGCGGCGGGCTTGACAATGGGGATCCGGGAATGGCCGCAGCTTGGGGTGCGCCGGAAAACGGTTGGTGTCGCGCTGACCGTTCTCGCTTGCATCGTGGCGAATGTCAACCTGCTGGGCTATCGTACCGATCTCGGCGCGCATGGTTACCACACGATGGCCACGCTATATGACGAGGCAGGGGACCTCGCCTCTGCGGAGGAGTATTACCGCAAGGCGCTGGCGGTCGATCCCGAGCTGCCCGAATCTCTCAACGATCTCGCGATGCTGCTGGCGTACCAGGGCAGGTACGATGAAGCGATCCAGCTGCTCGAAAGGGGCGTGGCAAATGATCCCGGGAGTCGCGTCACGAGATTCAATCTTGCTTCATTCTATGTCGAGGTCGGACGGCTTGACGAAGCGGTAACGCTGTTTTCTCGGTTCCTGGAAGAGTGGCCCTCTGAGATTGAGGCCTGGAATAAGCTCGGCAACATCTACTTCAGACGAGGCGATTATGGATCGGCGCTCAATTGTTTTGAACGAACGACAGCGCTGGACAGCAGCTACGTCGACGGTTACTACAACGCCGCGATTGCGCAGTACCAGCTTGGCCATATTGAAGCTGCGGCTGCGGCATTCAATCAGGTGCTGGAGCATGATCCGCTCAGGGCCGGCTGCAACTACTACCTGGGCCTGATCATGATGCAGCGCGGGGACCGCCAGGCGGCAATTGGCTACTTCGAGGATTTCCTTTCGCTTTGGCAGGGCGAGCAATTAATCGCGGATGAGGCCGCCCGATTGATCGATTCGCTGAAGGCACTCTAATCAGCAGAAGTAGGTCCGAACGCCTGCCTGCCCTGGATTCAGTCCAGGGCGGTTTGGGCGCTTTTTCGCATTCCAGATTGGAGCGATGGATTGTCAAGCTCCAAGAGAGCTTGATCTACCGAGAAAGAATCTCAGCGATTTGCTCAAGGAAGCTTCGGTCGCCATTATTGAAAGCAGCAGGCCTATCCGAATCGATATCGATCTCGCCGACGACTTCGCCATCCTTGAAAATCGGCACCACGATTTCTGATTTGGTGTGAATCGAGCAGGCCAGATAGCGTGAGTCGGCGTTAACATCATCGACAATGATCGTCTGTTCCTGCGCCGCTGCCGCGCCGCAGATACCATCGCCGATCTTGATCCGTGTGTGAGGTGAAGGGACGCCAAGAAAGGGACCGAGCACCAGTTCGTCGCCCTCAAGATGATAGATTCCCACCCAGTCATAGTGGTCGACATTTTCGTGTAGCAGGCGTACGGCCTCCAGCGGCAGGCGCTCGGCGGCAT
>JBDRQZ010000300.1:0-6580 GCA_043826025.1 bacterium
ACTGGTCCTGGTGGCCATCTCCACCGGCGCCGCATTCTCCTTGGCGGCAGCCATTGTCGCCTCGTCCGCGGCAGCGAAATCGAGTGAGACCGAGTTCACACAATAGCGCACATTCTTGTCGGTGAAACCTTCACCTTCGAAAACATGCCCCAGATGCGCCCCACAATTGGCACAGGTAACCTCGGCGCGCATTCCATCGGGATCGGGTGTGCGCTTGATCGCGCCGGGAATCGCATCATCGAAACTGGGCCAGCCACAACCCGAATCGAACTTATCGTCGGATTTGTAGAGTGGCGCACCACAGCGTTTACAGGTGTAAGTGCCATCTTCGTGATAGTTATAGTACTTGCCGGTGAAAGGCCATTCGGTGCCCTTGCCGACGATTACGCGTTCTTCTTCGGGGGTCAGATCGTTGTATTTCACAGGCTTATCCTCGGCATTCATGACCATCGGCACAAACAGCGTGACAAAGAGCGCCGTCATTGCCAACAACGCCAAGCCACTCTTTGAGATACGCTTTGTTGTTTGCATCTTGCATAACCTCCACACAGGCTGTTAACTAGTAACCGCACTAGCTTCCCTGTCTCACCTATTCCTAACAGCGCCGGGAGGGCTCGGGTTCCGAGATGGTGCACAATATCGATAATGTTGGTCTACTAACTGAAACTAAGGGAGTTCGCGACGTGCAAAAATGATCAAATCGGTGGAGTTGTCAGGATCGAAGGGGCGCTCCCGCAAATCGCCGGCTGGTTGTAAGCTGTGGAATCGCAACGAACTGAGCAAGTTGGAAAGTTCCTCCCTACGCCAGGGATAGAGTTCGGTGGTAAGCAGCTTGTGTGTCGGTTCACTGGCGCTGTTGTCGATCACCAGGATGTTGAAATACAACTGCGGGTCAGAGAAATCATAGAAACGGATGAAAGTGCGCTCTCCCGATTTGCGGATTCCGACGATTCGTTCACGGCGAGAGAGAATACGGTCATAGTTGAGTAGCTGCAAAATAAGGTGGCCGTCAGGAGCGAGCAACTCATGCATGGCGGCAAGGGTAGCGCGCAATGATTCTTCGCTGAGCAAATGGGGTAAGGTGTTGCCGAGACAGATGACGGTATCGAAGTTCGACGAATGATCAGGCGGCAGAGTGTCGACTGTTACCTGTCTGAAATCGATGCCTACCCCGGCTTGTTTCGCATTGGACTTTGCCATCCTGATCATCTCAGGTGATGGATCAAGCGCGGTTACCGTGACACCGGCCTGTGCCAGAGCAATCGCGTGCGTGCCGCTGCCACAGCCGACATCGAGCACGCGTTTCATCTGCAAGCGGTCCGCGAGGTTCTTCATTGCAGGACGAAGCGACTCAAGTCGCTTTTCATGCTGAGTCATCTCATCATATTGCTCGCCGAGTTCGTCGTAGAAGCCGGTGGCATCGCTGATCCCGTTGGTGCCGCTCAACTTTGCACCTCCTGATTGGCGATGTGGGTGACAACATTGTTGCCGCTGCTCTGATCGGACCAGACCCGCATCCCTTTCTTGGTGAGAATTTCAATCAATGGCGCGGGCAGGAATGAGGTTTGCAGCACCAACTGCACGTCATCCGGCAGAGAGCGGGCGAGTTCGATGACTTCACCCATCGGATTGCCGCCGGATTCAAGTATGGGGCGGGCATCGAAGGTCCGCCAGATTGACAGCTTATCGATCCAATCAGGTCTCTGCGTTGCGCTTCCCTGCCCTTCCGTGATCGCGATTTCATCGAAACCTGCGGCACGGCGCAGCGAGTTGATCATCTCGCCCAACGGCAATCCGGCAATCTTCGCCGCCTGACGTAAACTTGTGATTTTCGCAACGGTCCGTCGCAATATTGGATTGCGCAGCTTGGCAAATTCGGGTGAGAGACGCAGCAGCTCCGGTTCCAACTCAGGAAAATCGGCCAGCAGTGTCGCGACTTTGGTGTCCGGCGTTATCTGCGCCGCCTGCTTCGACTGGTCCACCTTTTATTCCTCCCCACTATAACTGAGCAAGCGCTGCTGGCCTTCCAGTTTACGTTTGGCGGTCAGGTCCTGGCTGACCTCAAGTGTGCCGAGATAGTTGCCCTCCTCGTCGCGCAGAGCGAAATACTCGATATGCAGGAAACGGCCATGCAGTTCGATCCAGAAGGGCGCGTGGCTCTGACGACCGGCATGAAAGTCCTCGAGGATCTGTTCAACAATGTGCACGCTCTTGGGCGGATGGCAAAGTTTGACTTCGCGGCCAAGAATCGCACGATTGCGGGCAAAGATGCGCTCGCGTCCCTGTGTGAAATAGCGCACCCGGTCATCTTTGTCGACAAAGGTTAGATCGAAGGGAATGGTGTTGAGGATAGCACTCAACTCGGTCGGCGTGAAACTGCCGCTGGGGAGCTGGATCTTCTCCTCGCGCGCTCCGGCGGCTGACTCAGGCACACCGTCGACCGGCTGCCACTTCTCTTCAGGGTCGTAGAGACAAAAACCGATCTCGATGCTTTGCCGGTAGATCGCGTACCACTCCGCCTCAGTGAGCGTGTCGAGACACATCGGCAGCAGGATTTCCTCCTCCTTATAGATCATCTCGGTCACCGCGTCGGCGGCGGGTTGGACCACCAGTTTTGCCAGGCTCTGCAACTCTTCCGCAGAGATAGTGCCGGTTGCACGCAGCGTCTCGACCGCATTACGCAACAACTCACGAGTCTCATCATGTTTGCCCCACATCACTTTCGGCGGTCCGGTGATCTCATGCTGTTCCAGATAGGGAAAGAGCAGATTCTCCTTGCGGGCATAGTGCTTCTCGACATCAGTGAGCGCGTTGACACGCAGCAGAAGTTGATGCGCCGATTCGGTGGCGTCGGCGTCGGGCGCAAGTTGATTCAGCTCGGCGACGCTCCTTCCCAGCAACTCGAGTTCCCCCTGCAAAGCCCGGTTCTCCTTGCGAAAGGTGTCGACCGGATGCCCCGGCGGGACCTCTTTGCTGCCCGCCTGATCGATATGACCTTTAAGGGCCGCAGTGTGCAGATCGCAGAGTTTGAGGACTTCATCTGAGGGCAACCCCTCACGAATCAGCTCCTGTTCAACCAGGACCACATCGCCATAAGGTACACTCCCCAACATCCGGACCAGTTGCTTGCGGACCGCATCCGGGGCTTCACCCTGATGGAGCTGCAGGATCATATGCTTGAGCAGCTCACGCCGCTTCTGCGCATCGGCGATTAGTTCACTCATCTATTGCCTCCAGTAACCTGTTGTTCACTTTTCATTCAACTCATCCAAGCCTTGCGTGTCGGTCGGATGGCCATAGGATTCCAAAGACTGCTTATGATGCAGGTACTCTGCCGGGGTGATGTCGTTTTGCCAGCGACCGGTCAACATCGCCAGCCCGGTAATCACAATGAATACGCCGATTGTAACCACCGGTACCAGCTTTTTGGGAATGTGCCTCTTTCCGATAGTCGTCTGATATTGCAGGGTATTGGCCACCGGACAGGCATCGACGCACTGCAGGCAGCCGGTGCATTCATCGGAGAGCACAGTCTTAAGCTGGTCGACTTTGATTAGCGATGGACATACTTTGGCGCACTTGGTGCAATCAATGCAGGTCTGTGGACTACGCTTGATCTTAGCGGGACTGAACAGCCCCAGGATACCCAACAGGGCGCCATAAGGGCAAAGAAAACGGCACCAGGAATTGCGGATGAAAATCGAAAGCAGCACCAGCGCCGCGATCACCCAGAAAGCCAGCGAGGAAATCTGCGCAAAGAAGTAGTACATCTTCACGTCGGCGACCTGATTGTAGGGGCTGTCGAGAAAGGCACGCAATGCCGCCTTGCCCATGACGAAGAAGATCGCGTAGAGAAAGAAGGCGAGCAGCAGGTACTTAAGGCTGCGCAGAAGGTAGTCGACGACGCGTGGCAGCCGCAGGCGTCGCCCCATGATTTTCTCGCCGAGGTCGGCCAGCGACTCCGAAAGAAGACCGAAAGGACAAACCCAGGAGCAGAAAGTTTTGCCGAAAGTCAGCGACATCAAGAAGATCGCTACCAGAATGAAGAGCCCAGCGGGATGGGCCGGATGAACTTCGCCGGAAAGAAAGAAGTAGTAGAGACTCATCAGCGAGCTGATCGGCAGGAAAGCCTCTGCACCGGGCGGCCGCGCGACCCAGGCTGTGGCGCCACCGCTTTCGAGATAGCGCACGAAGAAAAAGAATTCGACCCCGATCCACAGACAAAGCGCAACAAAAACAAGTTGGATAGTCAAGCGCCAGCGCTGCAGCGGTCGCTCCCGGTTGCGGACAACCTTGCGCTTGTCCGATTCGATGACAGACTCCTTAACTTGCAGCGTGTCGGCTTTCGAACGCTTGTTCATTGATCTCACCTCTGATCCCGATCGTGTGTACCTCTGCAGCAAGCTCGCTGCCGGATTGCTCCAGCGCCCAGAGTGCGGCCTGGGCGATACCGTTGCAGCAGGGAACTTCCATCTTGAGGACTGTAACCGAGGCAGGTTGCGCCAGGGCGAAAATCTCCTTGAGTTTCTCGGCATAGTGCTGCAGATCGTCGAGCTTGGGGCAACCGACCAGCACCGCACGACCGGCAAGATAGCGCGAATGGAAATCAGGCACCGCAAAAGGCACGCAATCGGCGCAGATCAAGAGTTCGGCGCCCCGCAGAAATGGCGCATGTGGCGGCACCAGCATCAACTGCACCGGCCAGTGGCCCAACTGCGATTGCAGCGACGCGGTCGGCGGCGGTGCTACCCGCGACGGCTGTTGCAGCGAACGCATCGCCGCTCCGGGACAGCCGGAGGTTGACTGCGGCGGCGGTGTGGCGGGGACCACTTTGGGTTGCTGTAGATTTTGCTGCACCGCGATTTCATCATATTCGGGCGCTTCCCGCTCCTCGACCAGTATCGCCCCTTGCGGGCACTCGCCAAGGCAATCGCCGAGACCGTCGCAGAGCACTTCATCTTTGAGCCGCGCTTTTCCATCAATGATCTCAATTGCGCCTTCATGGCAGGCAGGCACACAGAGCCCGCAGCCATCGCATTTCTCTTCATCTATCGTGATGATCTTTCTTACCGGCATCAGTGCTCACCTCGCGTTTCAGGTCCGAGTTGTTGCCCCCCACTAGTTGCCTTAAATCTACTGGAATAGTCCAGGATGAGCTTTGACTCAGGTCAAAATAGCGCTAATTTTGTTTGGGGTGAGCCAGTTCGGCCAAAGCGTCGGGATCGAGGATCGTTATCTGCCGCCCGGAGACGTCGATTAGACTCTTTTCCTTCAACTTATGCAGGTTGCGCGACAGGGTCTCGCTGACCGTACCGAGCTTGCGGGCCAGCTCAGTTTTCGTAGTCGGGAGTCTGAAAGTCTTTGATTTGGAGGCCTGGTGGAGATTGAGCAGATATGCCGCCAGTCTGACCGAGACCTCGCGCAGAGAGAGATCCTCGATCATCTGGATGAATTCGCGGAGATATCCGGCGAGGCTGCCGATCATCTTAAGCGAAATTGCCGGCGACTCGGAGAGGATTTTCAGGAACTCGCGACTTGGCAGGAAGGCGACTTCTGAGTCCCGAGTTGCAATACAGTTGGCGGGAAAGCGACCGCCCCGGAAGATGGCGGCATCGGCGAAAGATTGGCCCGGCCTAACCAGATGCAAAGTCTGTTCGCGTCCCTCGGCGCTGGCTTTATAGAGCCGCACGCCGCCGGTAAGCAGCAGGTAGAAACCTTCGGCTGGGTCGCCCTCGAGGAAAAGCAGCTCACCTTTAGCCAGATGCCCTACCCTGACAATTGCGGCAATCTGTGCCAGTTCACCAGGGGCCAATTCAGCGCAGAGCTGGGTGCGCGCCAGTTTCTCTTTTAAGTCCACATCCGCATGACTAACAGGTGGTGACCTCGAGGGCAAGCGCTTTTGATAGAAGGAGTCTACTCAGTAAAGATGCGGACATGTTCATCTTCGTCGTCGACATCGATGCTAAACTCCTGCAGCGACTGGAGTATCCCGGTCAGTTTATCACCTTTGGCATCGTTGATATCCAGGTCGATTCCCTTCGCGTGCAGCGCCTCATTGATCCTGCCCTTGGCTTCTTCGGGCAGCAAGCCACCTAGCTTGGCACCCGCGCGCACCAGTGCCAGCGGTACCCGGAGGTTGACATGCTTGTCGCCACGCTTCGGGGTCACCTCAATCCGCAAGTAGCGGGGATCATCGTCAGACTTCTTCTCACCACTCTCAGCCGGCTTCGCTCCGCTCGGGGCCAGGGCGCCCAGAAGCTGGTCGGCCTCTTCGACACTGATCTTGCCGTCGGCCAGCATTCTCAGGATTTGCTCGCGTTTCGTGCTCATGTTTGGCTCCTAGTTTTCTTAAGCAGTTCAATTGCCTCGGCCGCGCTGATTTCGCCGGCTTCGAGCCGATCCAGCGGATCGCCTTCCGGTTCCGGCTCGGGCGGCGGCGCAGCGTCAACCGCGACAAACTTCAGTCGGTTGCCGATCTCATTCAGGCGATTCTTGATCGTCGGATAGCTCACTCCGAAAAGCTTTTCCATCTGCTTGATCGAACCATGACTGCGCACAAAAGCCGCCACGAAGACCTGGT
>JBDRQZ010000301.1:0-4365 GCA_043826025.1 bacterium
GATCACCGAGATGAAGCGAATTTTCAATCCGGAGTTGCTTAACCGTATCGACGAGACACTCATTTTTCACTCGCGGTCAATCGATCATATCCTGGAGATCATCGATATTCAGCTTGGCGAGATGGCGAAGCGTCTGGCCGATAAAGGTCTGTCGATCACGGTGCGGCCCGAAGCGAAACGTTTTATCGCCGACAAGGGATTCGATCCAGTTTACGGTGCGCGGCACCTCAAGCGGGCGCTCCAGAAACATATGGAGGATCCGCTGGCTGAGGAGATCTTGCGCGGCCAGTTCGCCGGGGATTGCGATATCACGGTGACGGTGACGGATGACAACGAGAACCTCAAATTCGAGATAAACAAGGCGCCGACGCCTAAGGAAACGCCGCACGGGAACGCGGAGAGCGCCAAAGTCTAAGCAAGGCGCTACGGTTTTCGACGGGCGACGGTTGGCTGGCTCTTGATGGATGACAAGCGGGCGCTGCTGCGGCACTTTCTCGCGGCTCTAGCCTATCGCACACAGAAGGCGTTGCGCGAGGCGCCGTCGGAATTCGCCGACTTTCAGGCAGCGCCGCAGGTCCGCACCCCCCACGAATTGATCCGCCACATGGACAGTGTCCTGGGTTACGCACGGACTTTTTTCAGCGGCGGCAACTATCAGCCACCGCAATTCACCGATTTTGGGGAAGCGGTCGCGCATTTTCACGAAATCCTGAGCGATCTGGCTCGCCAGCTCGAGCAGGGAGCTGAGTTGCGGGAAGTAAGCGTCGAGAATCTGCTGCAGGGCCCCCTCGCCGACGCGATGACCCATGCCGGGCAGTTGGCGCTGTTGCGGCGGCTATCTGGCAATCCGGTGCCACCCGAGAATTTCGTCCTTGCCGAGGTAGACCCGGCGAATCTGGGCCCGGAGCAGCCGCTGCCAGCGAAACCGGATAAAATATGGCCGGAAAGGCCGGGCGGTGAATAGCTGGATCGGTCCGCCAAAGTCGATTTTCGGCTTGACGTCGGACCCCTCCGACCTTATGATAGAAGGTTCCAGAGGCTTGGGAAGCTGGGTCTCTACCGTGACATTAGAATATTATTTTCTGTTTTGGAGATTTTGATATGGCTCACAAGAAAGGCCAGGGTTCGGTCAAGAATGGTCGCGACTCGCAAGGGCAGCGTCGCGGTGTCAAGCGGTTCGGCGGTGAGGCAGTGCTGGCCGGCTCGATCATCGTCCGCCAGTGCGGCACCCGCATCCTTCCCGGCGAGAATGTCGGCTTAGGCAGGGATAACACGCTTTACGCGCGGATCACCGGCGTGGTGGAATTCGCCACCCGTGCCGGTCGCAAAGTCGTCAGCGTCCAGCCGTAACATCCCCTGACATTCAGTAAAGCATGAGGCGGTAGATTCTTACGAATCTACCGCCTTCTTATTTGGGGCTCGGCTTCGCTCATTCAGCGGGAAAGGTGATCTGGTGCTTCTCGCTACCGTCTGGCCGCATAAGCCAGAGGTGGCCGTTTCCGTACGCGAGGTTTGTGTATACTATCCACTCCCCGTCAGGAGACCAGTCGGGATGCCTCCCCCCGGTGGAAGTCAGTCGGGTGAGATTCTTTCCGCCAACATCGACAATCCACAGATTCGGTAGCCGGCCAGAAAGTTGCTGAGTGAATACGATCATCTCGCCATTCGGAGATAGATCCAAATCATACTTAAATTCGTCGTTTGCCGTGATCTGTTCATATCTTTCGCCTAGGGTGTCGATGATATAGATTTCGCCACCGAGCCCCAGGGCAGCCATCCGAAATCCATCCAAATACCAGGAGACATACCCAGCATGCTCATATAGCAGCCGGTGATTGGAGCTGTCGGCATTGCAGAGCCAAAGGCCAACTGCAGTCTTGTCATAGGCGATAAGACTCCCAGCCGGCGACCAGCAGCAGCGCCGGTTTAAGCCCCAAGTGGTCAATTGTACTACGCTATCGCCGTTCAGCTTCATCCTGAAAAGCTGGCCCCAGAGGCTGTAGGCTATCCACTCTCCATCCGGAGACCAGGTTGGGGAGTAGGCCCAGTAGTTGTCATAAATGAGGGTACTCTCCCTCGTTTCCGTGTCATACAAGTACATGCCGCCGACCCAGTTTGAATCGTTTGCTCGCTGCATTCTGACATACGCAATGTGGCGGCCGTCGGGAGACCAGGCCGGGTCCAGATCTACTTCGCTCGAATAAAGAGAAGATGGCTGAGTTGGTTTCTCGTCTTCGGAACAACCTGTTATTGCAGCGAGAATCAGGCAGACGAATGCAGTCAACAGGATGCCCCTCGCTCCAGCGGGTGACAGCATTGAGAGAGTCCCGCTCTTTGCGTGTCGATTCTCGATGACTTCTTCCTGCCTGAGTGGTTCGTCAGCCTGAACCTACCTCCGGCAGTTCGGCTCGTCAAGCTTAATCCCAGAAGATGATCTCTGCCGGTTAAGTGTCCAGGACCGCGTTGCGGGACTTCCCCGGTCAAATTTCCCTTGGCAGAACCGACACTAGGTATATATTGTGGGGTTTCATTTGGTGCCCGCAGCCGCGGGCTGGTCTCTGGAGGAATATACCGTTATGATGCAGTCTCTGCGAAATAATACCAAGATCATCATCTGGGTGGTCATCGTCGCTTTTTTCTGGTTCATGGGCATCTCGATCGTCAGCGATTTCTTTAGATGGGGCGGATCCGATGGCGCTACGGTCGATGTTGTCGGGCGGGTGAATGGCGAGGACATCTCCTTGCGTGAATTCGGGTTCCGCTCTAATCAGTTGATTGAATCGCAGCGTTCCGACAATCCGGAAAAGGAACTCACCGAGTCCGACTACCGCCAGGCTCGCCGTGACGCCTGGCAGCAGACGTTGCAGGAGTATCTGCAGTTGCAGCAGATACAGAATAAAGGCATTCGGCTGACCGATAACGAGTTGTTTGAATTTATGCGCTACTATCCGCCGCAAGAGGCCGGTCAAATCGACATGTTCATCACCGATGGCAAGTTCGACTACCAGAAATATATCCAGGGGATGGCTGATCCTCAGTTGGAGAATCTCTGGGTCTACCTTGAGCAGCTCTCCCGGCCCCGCTTCACGACTTTCAAGTTGTCGGAATATGTCGGTTCGATGGCGAAGGTGAGCAAGCCGGAGGTGCGCGAGAAATACATCCGTGACAATGAGCGCATCAAAGTGGCCTATGCTCTGGCAGCGCTCAAGGACTTCTCAGTGGCGGAAATCAAGATCGACTCGCAGACAGTGGTCGATTATTACAACTCCCACCCGGATGAATTCTACGAGGAAGAGAAGGCCTACTACGAAACGATCAGAGGCAGCAAGCAGCAATCCGATCGTGACAATCAGCGCGCGCTCGAAGAGGCTCTGGAGATCAAGCGGGAGATCGACGCCGGCGGCGATTTCGCCGAGTTGGCAAATCTCTACACTCAGGATCCGAGCGGTCGGGGTACCGGCGGTAGTCTGGGCTGGTTTGGTCGCGGGATGATGGTCAGCGAATTCGATTCGGCGGCCTTCGCCATGAAGGTTGGGGAAATCTCCGAACCGATTAAGACCTCATTCGGCTATCATATTATTCATAAGACCAATGAGCGCGAGAAGGATGGTGCGCCTGAGGTTGAAGCCTCACACATTTTGATTCGCCCGCAGGTCTCGCAGAATACCCTTGATGCTATTGAAATTCAGGTAGATGATTTCCGTCGTGAAGTCAATGCCGGCGCGGATCTGGACTCGGCGATGGCCAAGTATGGTTTTTCTGCGGAATCGGTTCGTAGTGTGACTCGCGATGGTTCGATTCCGGCGACCGGCCGCGACCGGGAACTGATCAACTGGTTGTTCACCGATCCGGACACGGTCTCGGCACCCTATGATCTGACCAATGGCTACTACCTGTTCCGTTGCGATCATGTGCAGCCGGCCGGCACCGCTCCGCTTGAGGAGGTTTACTACAAGATCCTGCGGCAGCTTCAGGAGGAGCAACAGGGCAAAGAGGCCATGGCAAAGGTTCAGCATGTTTATGATGAGGTCATGGCGGGAACCGGGTTTGAGGCCGCCTGCAAGGCTGAAGCGCTCGAGTACAAGGAAAGCGCCTTCTTCGCCCGCACCGGTCGCATACCGGGGCTCGGTCAGGACCCGAATTTTATCGGCACCGCCTTCACGCTCTCCGAGGCCAACCGCTATTCCAAACCGATTTTAACCAGCAATGGCGCGGCGATACTGGAGTATCTCGACCGCCTGCCCGCCAAACTGGATCAGTTTGAGCAGTTGCAGGACACCTTGATGGTGCAGGCGCAACAACCGCTGCAGAGCGCATACTGGGAGAAATGGTTCCAGGGTCTGATCGACAACGCCAAGATCGACG
>JBDRQZ010000302.1:0-3585 GCA_043826025.1 bacterium
CGCTTCGACGCCGACCCAGGATACCGATCGCTACAAGTCGACGACTACCACGAAGCCGAGTTCAAACTCGGGCAGCGTGAAGAAGTCGACTGACAGCAAGCAGTCCTCCGGCACAGCGACGAAGAAACCGGCGAGTCGCGGTTCGAGCAATAACAAGAGCGGCTCGGTGAGCAAAAAGCCGGCGAGCAGCAGCTCGAACAACAGCAACGGCTCGGTGAGCAAGAAGCCGGCGAGCAGCAGCTCGAACAACAACAGTGCGGCGGTGAGCAAGAAACCTGCTGCCAGCCCGGCACCGAAGTCCAGCAGCACGCCCAAGAGCAGCTCCGGCAGCTCCGATAAGGGCAGCAGCAGCGGCGGTAAGAAGAAGAAGTAAAGCGGCCATTATGGGTGCCGGGTTTCCCATACCCTCCTGTGGAAGCCCGGTGCCCGGCTTTTGGTTGACTGAACCTGAGGAGTCCCTATTTTGCGGTGGATCAGATGAAAAAGCTAATCACATATTTGCTGGCGGTGTTTCTCTGCATCTCTCTTACCCTACCAGCTTTCGCGGTGGAGAAGGAGAAGAAATCGGAAAAGGAGAAGCCGAAGACCGAAACAGTCAAGCAAACGGAAGTCAAGAAGACGACTGCCGCCAAGACGACGATCTCCAAGAAGCAGAACTTTATCGACGCCAACAAGAACGGCGTCGATGATCGACTGGAGAAGAAGGCGACGACGGAGAAGAAGACCACCATCAAGCCGAAGTCGACCAAGCCGACGCCCCAGAAAAGCAAGGCCGTGACTGTCAAGAAGGCGGTTCCGGACAGCACCAGTAAGAAGAAAGCAACCAGCGACAAGAAAACGACTAAGAAGGAAACGAAGAAGTAGCTGGCCCGAAAATCATCGAACCTGACTGGATTGACGCGTATAATCAACTGAACGGTTTCTGCTTGACCGCAGGATTTTTTTTGCCTAGCTTCTTGGCACTCTCTGGCCGAGAGTGCTAACCTGACTGCGTCGCTGGTCGTACAGGTTAACCGTCTGGTTTTCAAGGTGTTGGTGAGCGAAAAGAGAAGATGAGCGCCTACGAGCTGAATGAGAGAGAACGAACCGTTCTGGCGGTTCTGATCGATCATTATATCAGAACGGCCGAGCCGGTCGGCTCTCGCACGATTGCCACCCGCTACAACATGGGAGTCTCCCCGGCGACGGTCCGCAACACGCTGGCCGTTCTCGAAGAGCGCGGCTTTATCACCCAGCCCCACACCTCGGCAGGCAGAGTCCCCACCGACCGCGGCTATCGGCTATATATCGATCAATTGCTCAAGTCGGAGAAGCTGGCCGCGGCAGACCGTGAGAAAATCAGGCGAGAGCTTTCAACTGACTTCTCGGCAATCGAAGATATTCTCGAACAGACCTCGCGCGTGCTGGCAACCATCTCCACCCAACTGGGCGTGACAGTTGGTCCCAAGTTCGAGCAGGGCATCCTGGAACGCATCGAGGCGATCCCGGTGAGCGAAAACAAACTGCTTGTGGTGCTGATGGTCAAATCGGGAGTCGTCCGCACGGTGCTGGTCGAAATCGACCGGCTGGAGAGAAGCTCCGGACTCGCGGACACGGTGGCGCTCTTGAATGAGAAACTTTGCGGTCTGAGTCTCAAGGAAATCAAAGCCACCATTCGGGAGCGTCTGCGCGATACCGGCCGAGGCAACCCGCAATTGCTTAAGCTCTTCATGGAAAACCATGAAGCGGTGCTCGATGACAGCCGGGACAGTAGTTTCTACACTGACGGAACGATCAACATCGTGCAGAAGAAGGAATTCCAGGACCCGCGCAAACTGCGGGAGTTTCTGACATTGTTGGAAGAGCGTCGCAGTCTGGTGGCGCTGCTCAACCGCGAGCCGCAGTCGGAAGGGATTCTGGTTACGTTCGGAACCGAATCCGACATTGAGGGCATCTCCGGCTGCGTCGTGGTCGCGAGCAGCTATCAGGCGGGCAATGTCAGTGGCAAGGTGGGAATTATCGGGCCGACCAGAATGCAATATGCCAAATTGATGCCGGTGGTGGAATACACGGCGAAAATCCTATCCGAGATTCTTTCCAGATAGAGGAGTGTCATGGCGAAGTCGGGAGACAAAGACAAGGGGAGAGAACAGATGACGGAAGCGGCAGCGCAACCGGAAGCAGATCCGGAAATTATCGAGGAAATCTCTGAGCTGGAGTCTGACGAAGTCCCGGTTGAAATCATAGAGAAAGAGCCTGATCCGCTCGCCAAAGCGGAGCAGGAATTGGCTGCTGCTAGAGATGAGTATTTGCGACTGGCCGCCGAGTTCGACAACTACAAGAAGCGTCAGGCGCGCAATATCGATGCAATCATGCGGGGTGCGAACGAACGGCTGATGCTGAATCTGCTTGAAGTGCTCGACAATTTCGAGCGCGCGCTCTCCCTCGGCGAGGAGAATCCGGAAATTGAGAAATATCATCAGGGAATGAGGTTGATCTACGATCAGTTGCTCGCCACCCTGCAGCGGGAGGGGCTCTCCCGCTTTGTCTCTCTCGGCGAACAATTCGATCCGAACCTGCATGAGGCATTGCTGACATTGCAGTCGGATGACTACGAACCGGATCAGATTGCGCAGGAAATCGCTCCGGGCTACAAATTGCATGATAAAGTTCTCCGCCATGCGCGGGTGGGCGTCGTAGGTCCCAAAGAGGAGAAGAACGAGGATTAGATTGCGGCGCAGCCGCCGTTGACTGATATTGAGCTGTTTGGTCTGTTCGACTTAGGATATTGAACCTGCAGGGAGGTTGTAAGATAATGGGCAAAGTGATTGGCATCGACCTGGGGACCACCAACTCCTGTGTGGCAGTGATGGAGGGTGGCGAGGCGGTAGTGATTCCGAATCAGGAGGGTGGCCGGACGACACCGTCGGTAGTGGCCTTCCAGGAAAACGGTGAGCGGCTGGTGGGGCAGATCGCCAAACGTCAGGCGATCAAGAATCCGGAGAATACGATTTTCTCGATCAAACGCTTCATGGGCCGTCGACATTCGGAAGTCTCAGAGGAAGAGAAGATTGTCCCTTACAGGGTCACGGCTAACGAGAGTGGCGATTGTCGGGTGACGGTATTTGACAAGCAATTCGCGCCGCCGGAAATCTCGGCGATGATTTTGCAGAACCTCAAAGCGACTGCCGAAGCCTATCTTGGCGGCGAAGTCACCCAGGCGGTAGTCACGGTACCGGCCTATTTCAACGACAGCCAACGTCAGGCCACTAAAGATGCCGGCAAGATTGCCGGGTTGGAAGTGTTGCGGATTATCAACGAGCCGACCGCCGCCTCACTCGCTTACGGGCTCGACAAGAAGCATAATCAGAAGATCGCGGTCTACGATTTGGGCGGCGGCACTTTCGATGTTTCGGTCCTCGATCTCGGCGACGGTGTCTTTGAGGTGATGTCGACCAATGGCGACACCCACCTTGGTGGCGATGATTTCGATCAGCGCCTGATCGACTGGATGGCCGATGAATTTCAGAAGTCTGATGGGATCGATCTGCGCAAGGATCGCATGGCGTTGCAGCGTCTGAAAGAGGCCGCCGAGAAAGCCAAGTG
>JBDRQZ010000303.1:0-2299 GCA_043826025.1 bacterium
GTCGACACGGTGATCTATGGCAGCAATTCAACTTGATCGTGGGTGCGCTATCTGGCGAAGTACCGTTTGACGCTGTTCGCTCCAACCTGGCCCTGCCCACTCTTGGCGGCTTTCTCTGGGATCCTCAGAAAACTTCGGCACTCAATGCATCCAGTCTCGCCGTAGCCGAAGGTGCCGAACTTGCCAACGCCGACTTTCTGGAAGGCATCCGCCACCTTGCATATACTCGTCAAGGCAAGGTCCTGCGCCCAGTAGACTACAAGAATCTGGGTGCTGAGGAATTGGGTGGTGTATATGAAAGTCTGCTCGCCCTTACGCCACAAGTTAGTGGCGACGGCGCCCGCTTCTCCTTCGCCGAATTCGCGGGCAGCGAGCGCAAAACCTCCGGTTCTTACTACACTCCCGATTCATTAGTGCAGTGTCTGCTTGATTCCGCACTCGATCCAGTTGTGGAGAATGCTATCAAAGGCAAGAGTGGCAAAGAAGCCGAAGAAGCCATCCTGGCGCTGAAGATATGTGATCCGGCTGTAGGGTCCGGCCATTTTCTCGTGGGAGCGGCCCATCGACTTGCTCGTCACCTTGCTCGCGTTCGCGCGCAGACTCAGGGTGAGAGTGAACCCTCACCTATGCTGTATCAGCACGCACTGAGAGACATAATCGGACGTTGTCTATACGGCGTTGATATCAATCCTATGGCGGCAGAGCTCTGTCGAGTCAGCCTGTGGCTTGAAGCAATGGACCCAGGCAAGCCGCTTTCTTTTCTGGAGCACCGGATTAAATGTGGCAATAGTCTGCTGGGCACAACACCAGCATTGCTCAAGAAGGGCATTCCCGATGAAGCCTTTAAACCTATTGCAGGAGACGACAAGGAGTACTGTAGCAAGTTCAGGAAGTCGAATAAGCAGGAACGGGATTCTGAGCAGAGGCAACTGTTTGATCGCGAGATGATGCCGTGGGATCGGCTCGGTGATTTGCCGGCAGCAATCGCCAATATCGATGAAATACCTGATGATGAGATCGCTCAAATCGAGAAGAAGCGGAGCCGCTATCACGAGCTCGTAGAGTCTTCGGACTATCTGAATATCAGATTCTGGGCCGATACTTGGTGCGCAGCCTTTGTCTGGGAGAAGAACAAGCAATTCGCCTACCCGATTACTGAAGAAGAATTTCGCAAGATTGAGCGCAACCCGCACGACGTACCAGGTTGGATGCGGGATGAGATAGTTCGATTAGCCCAGCAGTATCAATTCTTCCACTGGCATTTGCAATTTCCTGAGGTTTTTGCCAAGGGCGGCTTTGACTGTGTACTCGGCAATCCACCTTGGGAGCAGCTTGAGAGGGAATCCGCCGGCAAAGCTGATAGAGAAATGGCCGGAACTCAGCACCTTATCGAACACAGCTCGAGATACCCACTCACAGGGAGAGGCCGAAAGAACCTCTACGGCTTGTTCTCTGAGTTGGCCGCAAAGGATCTCGGTCACGACGACATATCCGTTGGCATGGTCGTACCAACCGGCATACTACAAGATTCTCCAGCGGCCATTCTTACTGAAAACCTTGTACGCTCTGGACGGCTTGCATCAGCTTACGATTTTGAAAATCGTCGCAAAGGTAAGGGCGGCGATAAGTGGTTTCCCGATGTCGATTCCAGACAGCGCTTTTGCCTAATCACCATGATGCGAGGAGAGACCAAAGTTAGATTCGTCTTTGATGTGGTAGAACTCAGCGAGATTAGAGATTCAAGTCGTGCCTACTCCCAGTCCTTTGAGGATATTGGTGCGTTTTGTGAGTCTGGCTTCAAGGTTCCGATGTTTCGGTCTGCTAAGGACGCTTGTATCGCCTCAAGATCCTACAGAGCAGGTGTAATGCTTGGAAACCTCCTGAGACGGGATGCACCGAGATTGTCCTCTGGATTAGTTTTCAACTTTGATAGAGCCACCAACGAGCAGAAGGTGCGATTCAGTCCACAACGGAATCTTGACGGTCTCTCAAGGGTCTTTGAGGGTACCTACATTCACCAATTCGATCATCGTTTCTCAACTTTCGATTTTGGATCGACGCGCTATGTAAGCGCACTCGAAAAGCAGGATCCGCGCTGCCTCATTACCACTGAAACCTATCTGCCGGTCCCAACAACAGAGGATCGCCTGCGGTCGCTCATCGGTGAAGTTCCGAGCTGGTTTGTTGTTCTGCGGCGTCAGGCCCGCGCGACTGACGCTGTTACCTCAATCTGCGCAATTGTTCCATTCGGCGGAGCAGAGGGGAATCTGACAGCGTTTTTCTGTCACAATGGACCAGG
>JBDRQZ010000304.1:0-5863 GCA_043826025.1 bacterium
AAGATCACGGCATTGAGACGTGGGGAGGCTTCCTCTGCCCCGGCCAGTTCCCAGAGCTTGGCCCACATCCGCACATCGCGTTTGACATTGTCCTGCAACTGGTCGATCAGAAACTGGGTGTAGATCACGAAAATTGCGGCAATCGCCACCGTACCGAAGAGAATGAAGCTCTTGAACAAACCGGGGATCGCAAAGAATCCGGCCTGACTGCGCCGACGGAGCATACTCATCCGATTATTTCCAGACCTCCCAGATATGGTCGCAATGCTTCAGGCACAACTATTTTACCCTCGGCGGTCTGATAGTTCTCCAGAATCGCGATAATCGTACGCGGCAGCGCCAGCCCGGACCCGTTAAGTGTGTGCGGGTGAACAGGTTTCTCGCCGGCAGCGGGGCGGTAACGCAGGTTCATGCGGCGTGCCTGAAAGTCCTCGAAATTGGAGCAGGAGGAGACCTCCAGAAACTTGTCGACTCCCGCAGCCCAGACCTCGAGATCGTAGCATTTGGCTGCGGCAAAAGAGAGATCGCCGGTCGCTAGCGTGCAAACCCGATAAGGCAACTTAAGTGCCTGCAGAATCGCTTCTGCGTGGCTGGTGATGATTTCCAGTTCCTCATATGATTTCTCCGGCTCGACAATCCGCACCATCTCGACTTTGTCGAACTGGTGGACCCGCATCAACCCCCGCGTGTCCTTGCCATGCGCCCCCGCCTCACGGCGGAAACAGGGCGTGTAGGCCACGAACAACTTGGGCAAATCCTCGGCCGCGAGAATTTCCCCGGCGAAGATGTTGGTTACCGGGACTTCGGCAGTGGGAATCAGATAAAGAGTCTCATCGCTGAGTTGATACATATCCTCCGCCATTTTCGGCAACTGCCCGGTGCCGGTCATCGTCTTGGCATTCGCCAGAAATGGCGGTGAGACTTCGAGGTAGCCATGATGCTCTTGATGATAGTCGAGCATGAATTGAATCAGCGCCCGACACAGCCGCGCACCAACACCGGTGTAGAGAATAAACCCGGAGCCGGAGAGCTTGGCTGCGCGCGCCAGATCGAACAGCGCATGCTGTTCACCCAGTTCCCAGTGCGGTGCAGGGGTAAAATCGAATTTCGGTTTTTCGCCCCAGGCACGCACCTCGATATTCGCGCTTTCATCCTTACCGACCGGGACGGACTCGTGCGGCAGATTTGGGATTGTCAAAAGCCCGGAGTTGAGCTGCTCCTCGACCTCACGCACCTCACCTTCGAGGCGGCTTATCTTCTGCCCTACCTCTTTCATCGCCGCGATCTTAGCGGCACCATCCTCATTCGCCTTCTTGAGCCTGGCTATTTCCGCCGAGACGGTATTGCGATCGCTGCGAAGCGCTTCCAGCTCGGTGAGAATCTCACGCCGGCGGCGATCGAATTCGAGGATGGCATCGAGATCGACAGCGACGAATTTCTTCGCCAGACCCGCCTTGACTAGGTCAGGATTTTCGCGGATGAATTTCAGATCCAGCATGTATTTCTCCCAATCTGTGTGCTTCCGTTTGTGAGGCCTGATTTCGATACTGCGGCACCAGTTGCTGCAGCAACTTCCTGATCTCGCCCCGCTCAGCTTTGCTGGCCGCTTCTCGCAGCTCAGCTAGTTTCCGATCAAACTCAGCCGGATCGCCATTCGCGGGTCTGGCGATCAGAATTTTCTCATGCGCCGAACTTGTCAGACCTTCGGCATCGATAAACAACTCTTCATATAATTTTTCGCCCGGTCGCAGACCGGTGAACGAGACCGCAATGTCCTCCTCCGGCACCTTGCCGGAGAGAGTAATCATTGCCTTGGCCAGATCGATAATCTTTACCGGTTCGCCCATATTCAGGACCATAATCTCGCCGGAATGACCGATCGTGGCGGCTTGCATCACCAAAAGCGAGGCTTCCTTGATCGTCATGAAATAGCGGGTCACATCGGGATGGGTCACGGTAACCGGGCCGCCCCGTTCAATCTGCCTCTGGAACAGCGGGACAACCGAGCCGTCGGAGCCCAGAACATTGCCGAAGCGGACGGTGATATAGGAACCCGATGATCCGGCGGCGCAGCGCTGCACCAGCAACTCGGCGACACGCTTGGAGGCGCCCATCACCGAAGTCGGCTGTACCGCTTTGTCGGTCGAGATGAAAACAAAGTCGGGCACCTGGTAGCGATCCGCCAGTTCCAGCAGCATGCGCGTGCCGAAGACATTGACCTTAATGGCCTCTTCGGGAAACTGCTCCATCAGCGGTACCTGCTTGTAGGCGGCCGCGTGAAAAATCACATCGGGGCGAGACTCTCTGAAGAACGCATCCATCTTCAGAGTGTCGCAGACGTCAATAACCTGCGGATCGACCAGCGCGCCGTACCCGGCCTCGGCCAGTTCGGTGGCAATCTCATAGAGCCGGTTTTCCGCTCGGTCGAGAATCGTCAATCTGGCAGGCGCGAAGGGAATTACCTGACGGCAGATTTCCGAGCCAATCGAGCCTCCGCCACCAGTGACCAGAATCCGCTTGCCGGAAAGGAACTGCGCGATCTTCTGAGTGTCGAGGCGCACCGGGTCGCGGCCCAGCAGGTCGTCGACCCGCAGGGTGCGCACATGGTGCACGCCCGCCGTGCCAGCGATGATCTCGCGCAGTGAAGGAATCGTCTTGAACTCAAGCTGCGCCTGACGGCAGAGATCGAGCAGGCGTCGCATCTGCGAACCGCTGGCGGAAGGAATCGCGATGATGGCATCGGAAATCTCATGCTTGTGCGCCAGTCGCGGCAGATCGTCGGCGGTACCGAGGACCGGCACCCCATGCAACTGCAAGCCCTGTCTGGCAGGATCGTCGTCGATCAAACCCAGCGGCCGGTAACCGAGCGGCTTGCTCTTGAGTTCGCGCAACAGCATCTCCCCGGCAGCACCGGCACCGATGATGAGAGTCCGGCGCCCGGTCTGCCAAAGGCTCGGAAACAACTCGCGCAGGGAGCGCATCATGAAGCGCGAACCGCCAAGCATCATTACCAGCAGCAGCCAGTCAATGACAAAGACAGCGCGCGGCACGACGCCTTTGACGACAAAGAGCGCCGGCACGACTACCGCGATACTGCCGGCGGTGACGGCTTTGAGGATTTGCAGCAGGTCGTTGACTGAGGCGTAGCGATAATAGCCGGAATAGAGCCTGAAATAAAGGAACATCGAGAAACGAATGATGATCAGCACCGGCAGGCTCGATTTGAAACTGAGCAGTTGGCTGCGGGGAATGTCGCCTTCGAAACGAATCAGATAGGCGCCATAATAAGCGCCCGTAATTAACAACAGGTCCAGCACCACCAGCAGCAGCTTCTTCTGTACCACCCGCGTTGAGGCGACGGTCCCGGGCTCATCTCCGGCGCGGCGCCCGAGACGATAGTAGAGTATGCGGTTGAAGCTCAGTGTGATGATCAGCGCCAGCCAGTAGGTGAAGATAACGATTTTGCTGGGAGAGAAAAAAGTCGAAGGGTCGGCGGTATCCAGCATCGCAAAGAGCATTACAACGATACCGATCGAAACGGTATTAAAGACCCGGAGCAATTCCCCATAAAAGGTGCGCGGGAACAGCGCCTTGAG
The DNA here is from genome assembly GCA_043826025.1 of bacterium. Lineage (GTDB taxonomy): Bacteria > Zixibacteria > MSB-5A5 > CAIYYT01 > CAIYYT01 > JBDRQZ01. Next base: position 3,597 of record JBDRQZ010000304.1, read on the forward strand.
GAATCGCGAGACCGTCAGGAGTACCAACCAGTAGACCGTGACCACCAGGTTCGGCCAGCCGGCGAAGTAGGCCACCGTATTCAGCAGACTCGCTTCGGTCTGGTTGACATAGTGGTACAGCACCACCGCCGCCAGAAAGCTAAGCTGCAGCATTGCCAGATCGGCAAGATAGAGCAGAAGCAGTTCGCGCTCCGGCCAGAGCCTTGATCTCTCAGAGTGTTTAGGCATCATGAATACTGTATGCTCAGAGCCGACTCAGGTCAACCGGTTATATCGCCTGGCTGCCAGCCGGGGATCGGCAACCAAAGCCTTGATCAGCGAGGCTACCGCTGCTGTCTGGCGGCGGCGTGAAAACTCCCTGATCCGCTCGTTATTTCCGGGTTGGCGTAGCTCACCGGTCTGCCATCGTTTAAACGACAGATTAAGGGCTTCCGCGATTTCTTTGTGATCCTGCGAATCGGCGCAAAGTCCGGCCGAGAGAGACTTGACCAATTCTGCCACCAAACCCTCCCTGGACAAGACCAGAATCGGATTGCCGGAGGCCAGATATTCAAAGATCTTGCCGGTCATACTGGTGGTATCGACTTTGTCCAGCAGGCGGCGTGCGCGACTGTCTAATTGATGCCCGACGATCAGGACCAGCAAATCGGCGCTGCGGGTCGACCTGATCGCTTCCGCGGCAGCGACCCGGCCCGGCGCCTTCACCAGGTTCTGCAATCCCTCCGCCGCCACAAAGCTCTCAAAGAAATCCTGGTTGGGCTTGTCGAAAAAGCCGTAGAAGGTCAGCCGTGCGCAATCGGCAGCGGCCGGGTTTAGCCGCAGAAATTCTCTGAAGCCCAGCAGGAGCGGTTTGATCGCTCGACCCGATCCTAACAGAGCACTGCCAAGGTAGCGGATGTTGAAAGTGTCGGGGTCGCGTGTAACCTCACCTTCGAAGTCCTCCTCGTCATAGCCATTGTAGATCGTCGTGACCTCTGCTTCGCCCAGAAACTCATATGCCGACTGCAACTGCTGCGCCATGTAAGGCGTAACTGCGATGACATGATCTGCGGTCGAGAAAACCTCCTGCTCCAGCCGCGCGGCCCATCTCTTGTGCATGGTCGTCGCTTGCTGATAGTAGGGATTCTGGCGCCAGAGATCACGCATATCGACAATATGCGGCAGCCCGGTGATTCGGCGCAGACGACTCCCGATCAGATGCGCCGAGAAAGGCGGCGACGTTGACAGAATCGCGGAGAATGAATCCCGTTCGAGAAGCTTGAGCGCGGATTTTACTGCACGTCTCACCCAGAGTCGGCCGACATCCGGAAAAAGCAGGGATTGCACCACGGTCCGCGCGAAGGTCTGCGCAACTGGGTCCCGCCCCGGACTGCCTTCCGCTGACTTCAAGCCGCCGGCGCTCGATTTCCAAGCCCGCATCCTGTCGCGAACCGCAAACAGATGCTTCGTAATATCGAAAAATGGCACGCGCTCGATCCGCACCGAGGCGGGAATCGACTTAAGTAATCCCTCATCATATTGGTCTATTTTCTGACCCGCCGGAGTCAGCACCACCGGCTCGATACCGAAACTAGGCAGATACTTAACGATTTTCGTGATGCGCTGCACCTGCACCGTTCCCTCAGGCGGGAAATGGTACGCGATAACCAGGAGCTTGGTGGCTTCCGACATTCGGGTTGACTCGCTAAGAGAGGTTCGTCAGGCGCCGGGCGATTCGTTGTGCCGCTCCCGTGCGGCAGAAAGCGCGGTCTCGAAACTGAAACGTTTTCTTACCTGAGCCCCGGCGCAGCAGATCGACATCATCGCCGACTACCAGTCCACCACCGGCCTTGATGATTTCCACCCACTCGGTGGCGTTGCGCAAGAGCAACACTGGCACTCGCAGTCGATAGGCTTCACGCTGCAAGCCGCCGGAATCGGTGAGAACCATTCTCGCGCCTGAGGTCAGCGCCAGCATTTCCCGGTAGCCGCAGGGATCGATCAATTTCAGGTGACGATTGCTTCGCAGCTTATTCATCAAACCGAACTGCCGCAGGCGCCGTCGAGTGCGCGGATGCAGCGGAAAAATCGTCGGCTCCTGAATCGCGGCGGTGAGCTTAATGAATCTTTGCAGACTCACCTTGTCGTCGACAGCCCCGGCGCGATGCAGGGTCAGGAGCAGATAGTGACTCTTCTGCAAACCAAGGGAGCGCAAAATCGCCTCAATCTCCCTCCCGCTCGGCAGCGCCAGCTTCATGACATCGTAGAGCACATCGCCGCTCCGATAG
>JBDRQZ010000305.1:0-5775 GCA_043826025.1 bacterium
CGTGTGCTCTTCCGATCTGCTTCTCCTTGAAACGCGCGACTCGGTAAGTGGAAATGCCGTCAAAAGTGCTGTAGACTTCGCCCTGCTGAATATAACCGTACGCCGTCTCCGGTCGGGTTGGGTTTATCCCGATCGTGATCAGAACTTCATCGCGCGCGGCAATCGTCGTTCCTACCCGGAGCAGCTCCACCAGACGTTCCTTCGGCTTGATGTAGTGATCTGCCGAGAGTACGACCATCACAGCATTGGGGTCCTGGCGGTGCAGATGGCAGGCGGCGAAACCGATTGCGGCACAAGTGTTCTTGCCTTCCGGCTCGGTCAGAATATTGCTCTCGCTAAGAAAATCGAGCCGTTCCAGGATCTTGTCATGCAGATTCTGACCGGTGACGATCAGGGTCCGCTCCAGCGGCACGAAATCGACGATCCGCTCGATCGTATCCTGCAACATACTCCGCTCCGAGACAATGCGCAGCAGTTGCTTGGGATTGTCTTTTGTCGAAAAGGGCCAGAAACGTTCGCCACGGCCGCCGGCCATTATCACCGCGTAAATCATGGTCTCACCTTTCCCAGTTCAAGCTCGAAAATATGGCCCAATCGCAAAAGAGTGTCAAGTTATAAACCGGTAGATAAGGGTCCACCGCTCCCAGGCTTGGCAATATTGCTTTCGCCCTCCAGAAAGTATGCTGATCTCACTTCAAGTAGATCATTTTCCGCGTTAGGGCGCCACTTTCAGTCGCCAGTCGGTAGAAATAGACCCCGCTGCCGATCCTTCCCGCTCCCTGCTCCGTGGCGTTCCAGTGATACGCATAGTCTCCGACCTTCTGATAACAATCCAGCAGCGTCACCACTCTCTCACCGAGCAGATTGAAGACCTCAAGTCTCACGCGGCCCGGCTGTTGCAGAGTGTAGCTGATCGTCGTGCTCGGATTGAATGGATTGGGGTAGTTTTGTCTGAGGGAGAAACTGCCGGGCAGGCTGAGCAGATCGTCCTCAGCCGCCGCGGAGGTGTACAAAACCGAGTTGGCATAGAGGTCGAAGCCGTAGCCGGGCGTGCGATTGTCGCACCAGACCGCGAAGTACTGCCCGCTGAGCATCGCGACTGCCGGATTTGTCTCCAGAGCGTCGCCATTGCTCAATGGGAACGTTCCTCCAAGAGCGTAGCCAAAGCGATGCATCAGCCGCCCGAAAGCCTGGCGTTTGCCGCCGCTGACTTGCGACCAACTCACCAGCAGTGCGTCATCGACATCGCCGGTCAGGCAGAGATCGTCGACACCGGCACCGGGACTGGAGGCCACCGTGGCGGCTCCACCAATCTGCGCGCCTGCTCCGTCGTAGCGGAAGAGCTTGATCGCCGTACCGGCAAGCTGCGAGTCGACGACTACGATATAGAATTCGCCGGTGCTGTTGTGGACGAAGAGATCGGCGGCCAAAACTTGTGATTGGCTGGTATCGAGCGCGACCATTGTCGGATCGCCTTCGGGCAGTTCCAGCTCCTGCAACCTTTGGAAAAACTGCGTACGCCGCCCCCCGAAAACCGCGGTCCAGGTGGCGACCCCGCTGACATCGGCTCTTAAGCCCACCCGAGGCTCCCGATTGTCGCTGGCGCCGACCGGTGTAATCAGAGTGGAATTGCCCCCTAACATCGCGCCGCTTGGGCTGAAACCCTGCAGAAGAATCGTCTTTGCCGGAGTGCTCTCCTCGGTCCAGATGGCCAATGCATATCCTTCGCTGGAGACACCTACCGCCGGAGCGGATTCGGCATTACCGCCGGGGTTGTCTGACACCAGGAAATTGGCACCAGTTTTACTGCCGCTCAGACTCAGGTGCTGCCCCATGATCTTCTTGTTCGCTTCACCTTCGAGTTCACGATCGTCTTCCCAGAGCACCAGAATGCCGAACTGAGTGCTGGCCCCGACGCAGGGTGCTTGCTGAGTAGCGCGATAGAGATCATCATTAAGACGCAGAGCGCCAACGGCGGGACTGCCGCTCAGATTGGTGATCTGCAAGTAGATATCACCGGCGTCATCGCGCTGATCCTGCCAGACTACCGCAACTTTGCCATCGGGCAGCGCGGCGACCTCCGGCGATAGTTGTTGAGAGCCGAGGACATCATGGTTGACCAGTTCGTTTGTGCCGGAGAGACTTTTCCCGGCATCGAATTGCTGCGCGTAAATGTCCTGATTGAAATCGCGTTCATCCATCCAGACAGCCTGGCCGCCGCTCGCCGACCAGCAGAGTGCGGGAACGCCGCGCTCGCCCGGCTCGCTCTCATCCTGCGCCTCTCCCGACAATGCCACCGAACCATCAGGGTCAAGAAAAGCATAGTCAATAGTAGCCATCCCGGAGAGGTTGGTCCAACTGACGGCAGTGCCTCCGTCGGAGGTGCGCTTGGCTGAAGGATCCCAGCAGACATCCGTAGAGGCGCTGTTTATCTGGAAATTAGCGCCGCTGAACGAGCCGGCGGCACTGATTAGCTGACCATAGAGACCTTGCTCGGCGTTTCGGTCGGAGACCCAGAGAGCGACGAAATAGCCGTCGCTGACAAATCCGACCTGGCCGGAGAATTGGTAGGAATCCGCGAAGCCAACATCGGCGACTTCAAGGTCAGAGGTCAGCGGCACATGCGAGCTATTGAAGGCTCGGAAGAAGACATCGCTTTCCCCATCGCGGGAATCCTCCCAGACGACTGCGAAGTTGCCGGAGAGATCGCCGCAGACCGCCGGCGCCAACCGAGTCGGGGAGCTAATGTTCTCATTTATCAGAAAATTGGAGCCGATCAGGGCGCCATTAGCCCCAAGCAGTTGGCCATAGATGTTGGCACCGAAACGAACGTCCTCCCAGACTACGACAAACCCGCCACCCGACAGTCCCGCAACCGCCGGCAGATTGGTCGAGTTGTTTGCACCGGCATCATCGAGCCGCACCGCTGCCGCAACCATACTGAAACCATCGTCGAACACCGCCGCGTAGACCCCGGCGTCCTCCTCTTCGGTCCAAACCAGAGCAAGATGATCGGTGCCATCTACCGCGACTCGCGGCTGCCGTTGATTGTGAAAATCGGGATCGCTGAGCAAGTCAAGATTGCCACCGCTCTGGCCGCCATCGGGGGCGAACATCTGGCCGAAAATATCCCAATCGCCGTTGCGTTGATCCTCCCAGACCGCCAGACCATTGCCATCGCTGAAATGCGCCAGATCGGGGTAACGCTGGGCAAAATTCGCTGGATACTGATCGGAGAATATCTTGCTGTCGGAAAACTCCGCGCTGCCGAGAATCGAAACGCCCCAGGCGCTGCGGTGCTCTTCAGCACCCGGATCGAGCTTGCGTTCGCCAGAGAGCGATCGTGCCTGATGCCTGGCCAGCCGCTGACTTTCCAGCGACGACGCTCTGAGATTCTGCCAGCCAGCCGCGACAGTCAGGCAGAGCAACAACGACGTGAGAACCGTGCGAATCATAGTCCCCTCCAAAGAGATTCAGCACCGATCCTGTCCTCGAGTCTCTCCCGGAAATCTCCTGAGATCGGCATCATATCCATTATAACGGCAGATTCTACAACCTGCTATAGTACAAGACAATAGCTTTCTTGGTTCGATTTTTCCTTTCATAGTGAAACAGCCCAATCCTCCGCCCGATTCGGTTCGGTTGTTTGTCCGAATTCAGCCGGCAGCCTGCTCCACCCAGAGGGCTGCTCAAACGGCAGTCGCATTCTCCGGGGTGGTTTTAGGTTGACTGTTGGAGTTAATTGCAGCACTTTTTTAAGCCAACCGCCCGCCGCATTGTTTGTATGATAACCAGGGATGCGGGCGATGAGACTTGTTGCGGGGAGTTTGAGACGTCGGCATGAAGATATTCTATTCGGTTCTGGCTGGGGTGGTCCTGTTGGCGCTGGTCAGCGTGCTGGCGCTTTGGTTTGTCTACGAGGATGATCTGCCGTCAGCAGAGCAGATCTACAATATCGAACCACCATTGGTGACCACGATCTATGGCGCCGATGGCAGAGTCCTGCAGAAGTATCATTATCAGAATCGTATTCTGATTCCCTACAGCGAATTGCCGCCACATCTGATTCAGGCGCTGATTGCCACGGAAGATGATGATTTCTTCAACCACTGGGGAATCGACTGGCGCGGTTTCACGCGCGCGGTGCTGCGCAATCTGGTCGGCGGCTTTGGCAGCCAGGGCGGCTCGACGATTAGCCAGCAGTTGGCCCGGATCCTCTTTCTGAACCGCGACGTCTCCCTGGCGCGCAAGATCAAGGAGGCCTTCACCGCGCTCAAGCTGGAGCATACTTACTCGAAGCAGGAGATTCTCGAGATGTATCTCAATCTCTACTACTTCGGGAATCGCTCCTACGGTATCGAGACCGCCTCCCGTTCCTATTTTAACAAGAATACTGAGTCGCTGACTATCGAAGAGGCGGCCGTGCTGGTTGCAGTGGTGAATGCGCCTGCGCGCTATTCGCCTATCAATCACCCCGACCGTGCCCTGAAGCGCCGCAACTATGTGCTCAGCCGCATGCAAAAACTCGGTTACATCAGTGAGAGTCTGGCCGACAGCCTGCAGGCGCTGCCGATGAAGCTTGACCTCTCGCAGAATGTACCGGGTGAAGCGCCTTATTTTACCGAGATGGTGCGGCAGTATCTGATCGACAAGTATGGCGAGGAGAAATTCTACGGCGGTGGTCTCAATGTCTACACGACACTCAACAGCCACCTGCAAAAAGTAGTCGAGAGTGCGGTCACCGAACAGCTCGACTCGATTCAGAGCCGGCTTGAGCGACGCTACGAGCCGGACAACCCCGCATATACGATAGAATATTACGACACCGCCGGCGACAGCCTCGCCCGTCGCTACAAAGAAATCCAGGCGGCCTTCGTGGCAATCGACAATAGCAATGGTGATATCATTGCCCTGGTTGGCGGCAAGGATTTCTCTGAATGGAAATACAACCGGGCAGTGCAGGCGACCCGGCAACCCGGCTCGGCGTTTAAGCCCTTTGTCTACACGGTCGCGATCCAGAGCGGTTTCCATCCCAGCGACATCCTCTACGACACGCCGATTGTCCTGACAATTCCCGGCGCCAAAGAATGGCGACCACATAATTTCGATAACCGTTTCGACGGTCCCATGACGTTGCGCGAAGGGTTGGCGCGGTCACGCAATCTGATCGCGATCAAGCTGCTGCAACAAGTCTCTCCGGAGCGGGTGATTTTCTATGCCGAACGGATGGGCATCGATACACCACTACGCCCCTATCCGACCCTGGCCATCGGCACTTCGGAAGTGCATCTGCTGAATTTAGTGAGCGCCTATACGACCTTCCCCAACGGTGGCATACGTATCGAGCCGCGCTATATCACCAAGGTGGTGGATCGTTACGGCAATGTGCTTGAAGAGAACAAGCTCTCCACCAAGGAAGTCGTGTTGACGCCGCAGACCGCTTACATGATGGTTAACCTGATGCAGTCGACTTTCGATCATCCACGTGGCACCGGGCACTCAGCTCGTTATCAGGGTTTCCTGCGGCCAGCGGGCGGTAAGACCGGCACTTCCGACAGTTTCTGCGATAACTGGTTCCTGGGCTATACGCCGCAGATTACCGCCGGCTGCTGGGTCGGCTTCGACGACAAAACCTCGATTGGCAAGAACCAAACGGGCGCTACCAATGCGTTGCCGATCTGGACCGAGTTCATGAAGGCCGCGCATGACTCGCTGGAGATCGAGAACTTCGTCGAACCAGAGGGCATTGTCCACGCAACGATCTGTGCGGAGTCG
>JBDRQZ010000306.1:0-3704 GCA_043826025.1 bacterium
TAATCGAACGGCTCGGGGTGCAGATTATCGCCATCACCGGCAATCAGGATTCGCAACTTGCCCGACAGGCGAAGATCAGGCTCGATTCGACGGTCCCAACTGAGGCGGACCGGGATGATCTGGCGCCCACCAGTTCCAGCACGGCGGCGTTGGTGCTGGGCGATGCACTGGCGGTCGTGGTGCAGGAGGCGCGCGGGTTCTCTGCCGAGGATTTCTCGCTATTGCATCCAGCAGGCACGTTGGGCCGTCAATTGACTCTGCGAGTCAAGGATTTGATGCACACCGGCGAGCAGTTGCCACTGGTGAACCATAAAGCGCCGGTCAAGGAGATGCTTTTGGTAATGACCAACAAGCGGCTGGGCAGCGCGCTGGTAGTCGATGAGGCAGGCAAGCTGCTGGGGATTTTCACCGATGGCGATCTGCGCCGGCTGGTTGAGGAAAGCGATAACTTCCTCAATCTCACGGCCGGTGAGGCGATGAAGGCGATGCCAAAACGGATCGAGGCGGACGCGCTGGCCCAGAGAGCGCTGCGGATTATGGAAGAAAGAAAAATCACCGCGCTGGTAATTGTCGATAATAATGACAGACCGGTCGGGCTGCTGCATATCCATGATATTCTGGAAAGCAAACTTGTTTAGCTCCCGCGCCGAGAACTCGAACCGATTCGGGGTGAAACTGTAGAATCGTTAGTGAGACACGTACTGATCATCTTACCGCTGCTTTGCGCCCTGTTGCTGCTGGGTAATTGTGCTTCCGAGCCACAGGACAAGACCAACAATGAGGCGGCGGCACTGGATATTCCAGACCAGATCATCTCCGACAGTGAGACTTGGCTGACCCGCGGCAACCGGCGCACCGGCGTGATCCGGGCCGAGACCCTGGTTGTCTACAGTGCCAAAGACACCACCCTGCTCTATGATGTTGCGGTCGACTTTTTCGACACCAACGGTGTGCTGACCTCATCGCTGACCGCCGATTCCGGCCGGGTGACCCGCCGATCGACGCAGTTTTCGGTGTTCGGCGATGTGCAGGGCCAGTCGAATTCGGGCAAGAAACTGCTGACCGACAGTCTCCGCTGGAATTCTCAAAGTGACAAAGTCGAAACGGAAGGCTTTGTGAAATTCATCCGGGGCATCGATGATACATTGTCCGGTTTTGGCTTGGAGGCGGACGCGAAGTTGGAGGATGTCCGCATCAAAAAAGATATTCGCGGGAGTTTCCGCGAACCGAAGGCGAAAGATGATTAGACTAATCGCAACTATCCTGCTGTGCTCTGCTTGCGCGGCGCTCGCACTGACACCAGCAGAGTTCACGCGGATGGTGCAGGCCGATCTGGACGGCAAGGGTGTCGATTCGGCCCAGATTCTCGAGGTGCTGCAGGTAGTCGGGATCGGCGCCGAGCAGCACGATATGTCACTTGCCGGGGTCATTCGCTCCGGGAAACTGGTGGCAGTGTATTACGACGATGTCCGGCGTGATAGTGTCAAGGCGATCACCTCCGAAATCGTGTTGAGCGAATTGCAGAGTGATCTTTTTTCCAGCGATGGCGTCAATCGTTTCGCCGCGCAGAAGCGATTCCAGCGAGGCGCATCTCGCCTGATCTCACTCGGACCGGTGTCCTTTTTCGGCTCGGTCGGGGTCGGCTGGTATGTGAAAACCGCGGAAGACTTCTATCTGCTGTCGTTAAGAGGCGAGAATATGCCGGGCAAGATGGCGATGAAGTTTTTTCCTGAGTTGACTGATTCCACTGGCCGGGCCAGATTGGCCGAGGCATTCACTAAGAAGCCGGCGGCGGAGAATAAGTAAAATCAGGATGAAAAAACTCCATTCAGACAAACTGGTTAAGTCCTACCGCAAGCGCCGGGTGGTAAATGAGGTCAGCGTCGAGGTAAATCAGGGCGAAATCGTCGGACTGCTGGGGCCGAATGGTGCCGGCAAGACGACGACATTCTATATGATAATCGGATTCATCAAACCGGAGCGTGGCGAGGTAATGCTGGCTGAGCGCAAGATCACCGGGCTGCCGATGTACAAGCGGGCGCGGTTGGGGCTGGGCTACCTCGCGCAGGAGCCCTCTATCTTCCGCAAACTCACTGTCTGGCAGAATGTTATGGCGGTGGCCGAGACTCTGCCACTCAAACGCAAGGAGCGCGAGGAGAAGGTGGCGGCGGTGCTGGAGGAGCTCGATGTTATCGACAGGCGCAGATCGAAGGGTTATCAGTTATCAGGTGGCGAGCGACGCCGGGTCGAGATTGCGCGCTCGCTGGTGCTCGATCCCGATTTCATGTTGCTGGATGAACCATTTGCCGGAATCGATCCGATCGCGGTTGAGGACATTCAGCGGATTGTCGCCAAGCTGCGCGAGCGGGGTCTGGGGATTTTGATTACCGATCACAACGTCAGAGAGACGCTGGCAATCATTCAACGTGCGTATATTATGTGTGACGGTAAGATACTCAAGGCCGGAACGGCGGAATTTTTGGCTTCCGATCCGGAAGCACGTAAGATATATTTAGGTGAGAAGTTCAGATTAAACTAAACCCTGCCGATATTGCTAGTAGTAGTTGTCGCCGATAACACACTGGCTGGCAAGGGGATATAATGAAACTCGAACTCCAGCTCAAGCTCAAACAAACTCTGGCGCCACAGCTTATTCAGTCTCTGAAGATGCTGCAGATGCCGATTCTGAAGCTTGAACAGGTGCTGCGTCACGAACTGGCGATCAATCCGCTGCTCGAAGAGGTCGAGGCGACTGAGGCTGACACGGATGAAGATTCCGAGTCGGAGTTGCTCGATGACAAAAAGGATGAGTTAGAGGATGACAAGATCGACTGGGAAGACTACCTGCGTGACAATGAAGACTTCAATGTTAAGGAGTTCAAGAATGACAACCGCGACCTGCCCGGTTTCGGCGCGGTCAGTGAGCAGTCTCTCTACGATCATCTGCTGGAACAACTTTCCTATCTGAAACTCACCGATCAGGAGCTTGAAATCGGCGAGTTCATCATCGGCAACATTGATGATTCCGGCTATCTCACCTGCTCGGAGGAAGAGTTGGCGGAATCGCTGCAGGTCGACCCGATCAAGGTCGAGCGCATCCTGGTCAAGATTCAGCGTTTCGATCCCTCCGGGGTCGGCGCTCGCAACCTTCAGGAATCGCTGCAGATTCAGTTGCGTGACCGGCGGGTGGAAAACAATCTCGCCTATCGCATCGTCGAGGAGCATCTCGACACGCTTGACCGCAAGAGCCTGCAACAGGTCGCCAAGCAGATGGGCGTCCCGCTGGAGCGGGTGCAGGAGGCGATGGAGATTATCAAGGGTCTCAATCCACGTCCAGCCTATGGTCGGTTTTCGCGGGGCGCGGCGGCGGTGGTGCCCGATCTGACAATTGAGAAAATCGGCGATGAGTGGATTATCTCACACAATGATCGCAATGTCCCGCAATTGCGCGTCAATTCCGGCTACAAGGAACTGCTGCGGCGGGGGAACGACACACCGCAGGAGACCAAGAAATATGTGCGTGAGAAGCTGGAACAGGCGCGCTGGCTGCTGAATTCTATCAATCAGCGACGGACGACGATGGTGCGGGTAATGACGGCGATTCTGGGAGAGCAGATCGAGTACTTTGAGAGGGGTGTCGATTTTCTCAGGCCGCTGACGATGGAGCAGATTGCCGACAAGGTGAGCATGAATGTCGCGACGAT
>JBDRQZ010000307.1:0-2409 GCA_043826025.1 bacterium
TTATCGCTATTGGGATATTCTCAAAGCGCCGCGGATCGCGCTTTCCGGCAAGAATTTGCTGGCGCAGGGCCGATCGCTCCTGTTCGGCTATCTCGGTTATCTGATCCTGACCTATGTGGCGTTGCTCGTCGACGGCGTCAATTTCGACTACGCCTGGACCAATTTCGGGCTCTTCCCGATCTGCTCACTCGATCTCTACACCTGGTATGCGAAAGCGATCTGGGTGCTGGGTGTGATTATCTTCGCAGCCTTCGCCTACCTCGGCGCGCTGGTGGTCGCACGGCTGGCGTTTGAAGAACTAAAGGGCAACTACTTCTTCCCGCTCAAACAGGCCTGTAAAGAGTCGCGCCCCAATCTGCGCGTATTCATTGTGGCGCTGTTGGTGCTGGCCCTGATGATAGTAGTGCTGGGGCTGTTGCAGGCGGTGGTCGGTTTGGTCGCTCTGATTCCGACCGTGGGTGAGATCATCTATGCGGTGATCTATGCGCTGCCGATATTTCTCTGGTCGCTTTTCATCGTCTTTGTCGCTTTCGGGCTGTCGACCGCGTTTCTGACCTTGCCGGCGATTATCACCCTGAGCGAAAAGGAAAGCTTCGGCGCCAGTTTCTATGTCTTTAATGTCATCTGGACTCAGCCGTTGCGCTGGTTCTCATTGACCGGCATTTCCTTCCTGCTCGCCAAGGTCGGTACTTTTGTGCTGGCTTACTTTTTCATGCGAGCTCTGCAGCTCTCCAACTGGGCGGTAGGACTGTTTGCCGGCGATAAGATGAATGAGATTATCGCGGCCGGCAATGGTATGATAGCGCGCCATACCGAGGCGCTTGGCTTTCTCACCCATATCTCCCCCGGTTGCCCGGTCGGTTTCAACTGGCTCGGCTCCTTCGGTTATGCCGAACCCACCGGCAGCGGTGCAGTTGCCGCGTTTATCATCTATATCGTGCTGTTGCTCCTGGGCTTTGTCGTGCTGAGCTTCGGGATCAATATCATCACCGCCGGGCAGGTCATCACCAATCTGCTGATCCGCTACGTCGAGGATGATGAAAAGCTGACCGAAGAGCTTCAAGTCGAAGAGATCACCGCCACCGACGGCAGCGACGACCCGGTCTCCGATCCACCCGCCGCCAAGGAATCCGACTAGCAACATCGCCCCTGCGGTAGTATCATAGCCCCATGTCACAACTGAAGAACATCCGCAACTTTTCCATAATTGCGCATATTGATCATGGCAAGTCGACGCTCGCTGACCGGCTGCTCGAACTGACTGGCACTCTCCAGGCCGCGAAACACAAAGCACAGGTGCTCGACAGTATGGACCTGGAGCAGGAACGCGGGATCACGATCAAGTCGCATGCGATCCGCATGAACTATCTTTCCGATGATGGCCTGACTTATGTGCTAAACCTGATCGACACCCCGGGCCATGTCGATTTCTCTTACGAAGTCTCCCGTTCGCTGGCCGCCTGCGAAGGGGCGCTTTTGGTAGTCGACGCCACTCAGGGGATCGAGGCGCAGACCCTCTCAGTGCTTTACTCTGCGCTCGACAACAACCTCGAAATCGTGCCGGTAATCAACAAGATCGATTTGCCCCATGCTGAAACCGAGCGGGTGATCGAATCGATCTGCAACCTGATCGGTTGCCCGCCGGAGGATGTGCTGCCCTGTTCGGCCAAGCAGGGCACCGGGGTGCATGAGGTGCTCGAGGCGATTGTCGCGCGGATTCCACCGCCGGAGACCGATCTTGCCGCACCGCTCAAAGCGATGATTTTCGATTCGCTGCATGACTCCTATCGCGGCGCGATCCCCTATGTCCGCATGATCGATGGTGAGGTCAAGAAAGGGGATCTGGTCAAGTTTTATGCTACCGGCAAGGTGTTCGAGGTCGATGAGGTGGGGCACTTTGTGCTCAAACGTCTGCCGGCCAAGAAACTCCTCTCCGGTGAAGTCGGCTATGTGATCTGCAATATTCGCAAAGTTGCCGATGCCAAAGTCGGCGACACGATCACCCTGGCCAAGAATGGCTGCAAGACCCCATTTCCCGGATTCCGCGATATCAAGCCGATGGTCTTCTCCGGTATCTATCCCTCAGTCTCGGAGCGTTTCGAACAACTGCGTGAGGCGCTCGACAAACTCCAGCTCAATGATGCCTCACTGACCTATGAGCCGGAGAGTTCGCTGGCGCTCGGGTTCGGTTTTCGCTGCGGTTTCCTGGGGATGCTGCACATGGAGATCGTGCAGGAGCGGTTGCAGCGCGAGTTCGACATGTCGATTGTCAACACGGTTCCCAATGTCAAGTACATGGTCTACCTTATCGATGGCACAGTGGTCGAGATCGACAATCCCGCCAAGTTGCCGTCACCACAGGTGATCGACCACATCGAGGAGCCCTATGTCGATGCGCAGATCATCACG
>JBDRQZ010000308.1:0-5004 GCA_043826025.1 bacterium
CGTTGAAAATATACTGAATCAGATAGACGGCGTCCGTGATGTTGGCAATGCCGTCGCCGCTGGCATCGCCGCAGAGATAAGGCACTTCATTGAACATAATCGCCACGCTGTCCACTACCGGGCAGGAGACTGCCAGGTCAATTGCGCCATCACCGTTGAAGTCGCCGGCTACCAGACCGGCCGGTTTGTTGTTGGAGGCGCCGCTGTAGCCGACTGGGTAGACGCCGCGCGTCAATGCAAATGCGCCGTCGCCATTGTTGTGAAGCACGCAAATGCTGTCGATGTCACCGAAGTGTGCGACTATATCAAGGTCGCCGTCGGCATCGACGTCCGCGATTATCCCTGCGGGCTTGTTGTTGGAGGCGCCGCTGTAACCGACCGGATAGACGCCGGCAGCACTGTAGGTGCCGTCGCCCAGACCGTCAAAGACACTGACCGCCGCCTCGCCGAGATCGTAATTGTTCATCACCATGATTATGTCACCGTGCCCATCGCCGTTGGCATCGGCCACCAGACCGCTGGGATGATTGGTGGAAGTTCCCTTGTAGCCGACCGGATAGACACCGGTGGGATAGAAGACCGCCGAGCCATTATTGCGGAAGCCGTAAAACGCCGCCGAGTCGACATCATAGTTGCCAAGGATGATCCCCGGATCAGGATAGCCATCCTCGTCAAAGTCGGCAGCAACCAGACCCGCCGGCCTGTTTGTCGAGCTTCCCTTGTAGCCCACTGGATAGACGCCGCGCGTCTTGGAGTTGAAGACACCCTCGCCATTGTTCTCAAAGTAGAGCATTGCGGCGCTATCGACAGCATAGTCACCGATGGCCGCGACCAGGTCGAAGTAACCATCGCCATTGAAGTCGCCGGTCAGGATGCTCGGTGTCGAATGTGACAAGCCGTCGACGACAAGCGGCTGTAGACCGGTTGAGGCGAACGCGCCGCTGCCATCGTTTTCCATCAGCACGAAAGCGCTTGAGTCGATGTCGTCACCGCCACGGGCAACGACTACATCAAAGTCGCCATCCTGATCGAAATCGGCAGCAACTAGCCCGGCCGGCTTGTTATTGGATGCACCGCTGTAACCTACTGGGTAAACGCCGCGCGTCAGTGCGAACTGCCCTTTACCGTCGTTGAAGATCACCGAGATACTGTCACAATCCTCGCAAACGGTGACAATGTCGAGGTCGCCGTCGCCATCGAAGTCGGCGGTCACCAGATCGGAAACATCGCCGCCGGTGTAGTTCATCACGCCGGGCGCATAGTTGCCATTGCCTTTAGTGGTAGAGACAATGAAATCCCACTGGTAGAATTTCCCGGTTTCAATCCCCTGTGGCGACCAATACCGATTGGCGGGCAGGTTAACGATAACCTCCTCGCCGGGATTGAAGGTGTTGGCTGGATCGCAGGTCACAGTATAGGTACCGCCATTATAAGAATAGGCCACATTCTGGTGCCAGAGTGATTGCTTGCCGCAGATGATGAAGCTGGTATTTACCATGCAAGCCGGATCGAGATCGGAGTCGAAGGTCACATAAACATTACTCGCCTTTGGCACGCCGATCGCATTGTCAGGGGGGTCGGTTGTGGTCACACAGGGAGACTTGTGGGCGATGCAATCGCAGCGGGTCGGCACCGGGTAGCCGCAATACTCGCCAAAGGCACTCATACCATAGGTGAGGTAGGCGAGAAAGACCTCGAGATCGAGATCATCGATAATCCCATCACCGTAGAGATCGCACTTGTAGAGAAAAGCAGGCATCTGCCCGCACATATGCAAATAACCCTGGAGGGCAACGTAATCGGCGGTCCCAAGATTGATGCCATCGTTGTTAACATCGCCGGCAGCCCAGCAGAGATCGACGATATCGAAAGTCACCGGTGGGGCATTGGGCAGTGTTGTGCTGCTGTTGGCCTGCCCCTGAAAGTCGGGCGGGTACTTGCCGCCGGAGTCATCGAAGTACCACTCGAAAAGCGGCATCTGGACGATATTGTCAATTGAAATACCCCCGGCCAGCGGCTGCTGACCGGCAGGAATCGTGAACTCGAGCGTATAACAGAGCGAATGGGTGGTGTGCACCGGCAACTGGCCCGAGGTCAACGCCGCACCGACCAGGAAGACCTTCTCCGGGGAGATATTATTGAAGTCGGGCGTTACCACCAGGCCGGGTGTCGACCAGGCGCCGACAGCATCGCCCTCCTCATTGACATAACCATGGTTGCCATAAGTGGGATTGAAACTGAAATTGCGGCCGATGCTGATCTCGAAACCGATCGTCATGCCGTCGAGCAGGTCGTCGTTGGCGATCCAGATTTCGAGGATGTTGGTTTCGCCGATGAACGCCATGTTGGAGCAGCCGTTGAGGCGGATTTCGACATCGCCGACGCCGCTGGCGAAAAGATTCATGCTGCCCAGCAGAAGCACTGCCAAGCCCAGGAAGACACTGCGGGTTTTCAAGATATTCCTCCCGAAGACAGATGGTAAGACGCGCAGTTGTGGCGTCCGCTCCTCCGTGCAGGTAGGATCGGCAGTATGCGGTGGAGTCGGAGGCCACCCGGAAATGAATGCTCTCTTTACTAAAGAAAATAGCTAAACGGGGTCAATCTGTCAACTATTTCCTCGGTGCAGACTTGGCAACAAAAGGGCCGGAACCTGACAGGTTCCGGCCCGATGTACAGTCATCCATAAGCTGCACTTTTAAGGGCAGCACTGCGGTTCTGTGAAAGCCAACCTGAAAATGTAGTATATCAGAAAGACAATGTCGGTTATGTTGACAATCTCATCAGAGTTGACATCGCAGACGCAGAGCTCAGTCTCGATTTGGGCACCCGCGAAAATGTAATTGATCATCAGCACCGCGTCGGAGATGTTGGTAAATCCGTCACCATCGGCGTCGCCACAAACCATTTGCGTGGTGTCATATTGTACTACGAAAGTCACCGGCACGGCCACCGGTATGAAGGCCAGCGTGTCGGTCACTGAAGTGATGAGAATCGTGTCGATATAGATCCCCACCGGCAGGGTGTCCTCGGTTACTGTCACCACCAGAGAATAAGGTGTCATGTAAGGAGGCATACCGAAGGGCTCGACCAACAGCCAGGGGGCGCTGCTAGTGAACTGGAAGCCGACATTGCGGCCGCCAGTTTCAAAGACGTGAAGTGAATCGTAGAGCGGGACTCCCGGCGAGGCGGTGAAATAAAGCGCCGGCGGTGCTGTCTCGACCTGGTAAGGTTCATCACCCAGCACAGTCACTGTGACAGGAACATAGACGTTCGCAAAAGTCAGAGTGTCATCCAGCGGATCGAAGATTATCAGAGAGTCGGCATAGACACCGGGATCAAGTCCGGCTGTCAGCAGATCGAAATAGACCGAGTCGGGCGTGAACCAGTCGGGATACTCGACCTCGGGGAAGTGTATCTGCAACCAGTCGGAGTTGTGCGCGGTCTCAACCCAGAATGGCAGACTGAAGCCATACTGCTCGTAAACCACCAGCCCGAGGTTTTCAATATTGCTGCCCGGCGTTACTGTCAGCTCAAAATCATCGGGGGCGGTGCTCACCACTGGTGTCAACGGTCCGACGTTCAGCGTCACCGGCACCATTACCGAATCGTAAGGCGGCGCGTTACTGTAAATCGTGATCGCCCCATAAAAGGTCCCCGGGCCGATCTGATTGCTGTTGGCCGTCACGCCCAGAGTCATCGGTGTGTAATATGGCCCCAGCCCCAGCGGTTCGACCACGAGCCAGCCGGCGTTCCAATCGAAGAAGAAGTTTACCGAGTTATCGCCAACCTCATAAACATGGAGCGAATCAAAGCCAAGCTGCCCCAGGCTGAGATTAAATTCGAGTGAGGTCGGCAAAGTCGCAAGCTGATACTCGCCGCTGCCGGTAACCTCAAGCAGAATGGGGACTGTCAACCGCTGGAAGCCGCCCACATAGGTAACCACCACGATGGAATCCTGGTAGAAACCCGGTGTCAGACCGGAGATGTTCAGCATGAACGGCACCATTTCCGGCGTGACGAGTGGCGTGATGTCCAGAGTGTCAAACACCAGCCAACTCGTGTAGTTGAAGCAGGAGAAGCTGATACTATCGCCACTCACTTCGCTGACATTCACGGAGGCATAGAAGTTCGAATCGCCCGGCGCCACGGTGAAGGTGTAGGATGTCGGATATACCGAGAGTCGTGGCACAGTGTCAGGCTCAGCAATCGTGAAATCGACTACAACTGTAGTCCGCGGGAAGGGCAGCGAATCGACCGCCTGGCGGATGCGGAGGGTGTCGTAATAGGTGCCCGGCTCCAGACCCTCCGAAATCGCCACCACTTCCAGAGTCGTCGGCGTGAAATATGGCGGCACTTGCGGGTAAGCGCTGTAAGTCAGCCAGGGGCTGACATTCCAGACCTCAAAGGGCACATTGCGGCCATAGTATTCGCTGATATCCACCAGCGCAAAACCCATCTCTCCCGGCGCAACCGTGAGATTGAGCACGGATGGGCTGGCCAGGACCAGGAAATCCCCCGGACCTTCACCCTCAACCATCAGATTTACCGGTATCCGCAGAGGCGAGTTCTGGGTGCTGTCGGCCCAGATCGTAATCGTGTCAACATAGGCGCCCGGCGAAGGTGGTGCGGTGACGAAGACAAAGATCGACTCCGGGGTGACCAGGGGCGAGGCAGGAATTGTGTCGAGATAGAGCCAGGGTTCGCGGTTATTGGTCACGAAATTCGCTGCTGCACCGCTCTCCTCATAGACCACCAACGCCTCGAGCATCAGGGTGTCGTTCGGATTCAGCGTGATGTTGTACACAGCGGGAAACGCATGCAGAACGTACTCATCGGCGTGTGCCGTTACCGGCAAGCCCAGGGCCAGGATGGCGGCGCAGATCAGCACCGGCAGTTGACCCAAACTGAGACTAGAGATCCGAAACATCACCATTCCTCCCGAAAATATCGAAAACGCAAAAGTGGCCGAGTTTACAAACCAAGAGCGGCCACAGAATACTAGAC